>CALVEX010000135.1 GCA_944326655.1 Candidatus Gastranaerophilales bacterium
ATTGATGTTTTTTTATAAATAGTATATTATTATTCTATTATTTAAACAGGTATGTGTGTAATGAAAGAAACAGGATATATCTTTCCGCGGAAAGCTAATTTTTATCAGATTAAAGTCAGCGATATAAATACTGAACTCCCTGATTTAAAAAATATTAAAGAATCAAAGGCTGTCGCAATTGCAAAATGGCTTATGGGACGGATTGACAACGACCAAAGCATCAAACCTAATAGTTTATTACCCTCAAAACCCGATTTGGCATACCTTTTAGGTGTAAGTATCGGGACAATTCAAAATGCTTTGCGCTATATGGAAGATATGGGATATGTAGAATCCAAACAATGCATAGGAACTCTTATACGAGATAGAAATAATCTGGGAAATTCAATGCGTAAACTTACCTCTAAACGTGAAATCGCAATTTCTTCCATCAAAAAATATATTATTGATAAAGGGTTTCAAAAGGGGCAGACATTACCGTCCTCCAGAAACATTTCATCATATATAAGCAGCTCTGCAAACACAACAAGACTGGCTCTGGAATATTTGTCAACATTAGGAATACTGGAACACAAATTTAAAAACTCCAAAGAAAACGGCTGGGTTGTAAAATCAACAGACTTTACACTTGATAATCTTGTAGACGAAAATATTTCGCTTGTAAAGAAGGTTGAAGAAGAACTGAAAAATTATATAACAGAAAATCTTAAAGTCGGCGACAGAATTCCGGCCCACGATACACTTTCCAAAAACTTTTCTGTAAGTATAAAAACAATACATGATGCGTTAAAAAGCCTTATTGATGAAGGGATTTTACTTGCAAGACGCGGACGGTACGGCACAACAGTTGTTAAAATGCCTTACGATAAAAATATTTCAATAAAAAAAGAAACATCAATATTTGCTCCGGCTCCTGATACGGCATTTTATTATTATGAAAAAACACAAAACCATATAAAAAAACTTATTGCCGACAACTACGAAATAGGAGCAAAATTACCTTCTATTATAGAACTTTCAAAACAGCTTGATTTGAGCCCGAATACAATCAGAAAAGCATTCCATAACCTTGCAAAGGAAGGCTATCTGGCATTCTCGCGCGGACGTTACGGCGGAACATTTGTAATTGATATTCCCGAAACTGACGAGCAGGCATTTAAGTGGCTTGCAGTAAATCCGAAATACGCAGAAATTTATGATAACTAAGGGCACAGGGTTTCCCAATCAGTCTCATCATCGTCTTCATCGGGTTCTGTAATATGTATCCCCTTTTCAAGCATTACCTGTAATGTCCATTTTAATTGCAGCATATAATTTTGACGCGCCCTTTCAGTTGTCGGAGCACAAAAAAGAAAACTCGGAATTTCTTTTATTTCAATATAATGGTAAGGATTACCGTCAAAATCCAGATCCTCGCCTTCTATCAGAGTCCAATTCAAATTTAGGTAATAGTCTAAATCTTTTGCGCTCATCTATCCGTCCAGAGAATTATCACTCAAAGGCTGGGTTATCATTATACCTTCACCGCCTATAACATCTGCTTTATTACCTTCGATATATAAATAAACAGGCTTTGTTGTATTTCTTTTTGCCGTCTTAATTATTTGATAAATCCTTTTGTAGAGACTGTCTGTTCCACCGCCGTTTTCAAAATCTCCGCTTAAGTTAATAATAACTTTATCAGACGATTCGTTAATTGATATTAATCTTGTACCTTCCGGAATTTCCGAATAAACACCTTTTGCTGTTTCATCAGGCTTTGGCCCTGCAATAAGGGATTGTATCGCGAATTTAATTTTTGTTCCGTCTACATCTTTATCATATTCACGGTTAACAGCTTTATACACCTCTTCTTTATTTGCATTCTGCCCTAAAAAGAAAACATTTACATAAACTTTTTCCACCGGTTTTTCAACAGGCTCTTTTTCTTCAGGAAGAATTTGTGTTTCCGGGACTGGCGTCAAAGGACCGGATACTGTTGCATCATTATGATATAACAATCTCAGCCCCAGTACACAGCAGACCGCAACCATTATTACACCTGTTACAAATAAAAAAACTCTTTCATTATTACGCATGTTTTTTAATCCTTATCCTTTAGAACTGTAATTGTTCCGTTTATTGAAATTTTATCTCCGGAAATATTTATATTTTGAACATTAAACCTTGCATTTTTATTTTCCAGTATTTTTGCAGAAAAATCAAGTGGGTTAATATAATTCAATATCTTTGAAAAATTATTAACATCCAGTTTTATATTATTATTGACAAGCTCTGTATTTGCAAGAATAATTTCTCCGTTATGAATACACAAATCAGCACTTATAACAATTTCCTGCGGTTTTCTGACAAACGGAAGTGCATATTTCATTATATAATACATTTTTCCGTTCTTAAATTTTACAGACGTAGATACTATTTGAAATAAATTCAAAGTTCCGCCGATATTATTTATGTCATTTACAAGGCGTTTATAATCGGAAGAATTCATTGTGTTATTCAAATCCTCTTCAGAAATAATTGCAGAGGCAGAAACGGGAATATCTTCTTTTACAAACACATCGCCATTCTTATACTGAATAACGTAATTAAAGTCACAAAGTGTTTTTGTATTAAAATATGTAATATAAACACCGTCAACTTCCACATTTTTTCCGGTTATTTCAAGAGATTTAAATTTCCCGGCTTTTAAATCCCGTGTGCTGAAAGATTTAAGATTCACGTCAATTTTTCCGCTTGTTATATCCTTTTTTATTGCTTTTTTAACAAGGCTTTCACCAACCTTTTCGGCAATAAAATTTTGTCCCGTAGCTTTGCTGACAAACCTTGAAAAGCCGGAAGTCAATTCATATGGGGCAACACAGGATTGCGAACAGGAAGCAAAACTTATTTGACCGGCCGCAAGTATTAATATTGTCAATAAAATCTTTTTCATTGAATAAACACTTTCTTTACTTTAATTTTATCATTTTCTGCTTCACCAACAGCGCAGATTTCATCTTTATTATAAATCAAAATAACAATAGTTCCATGCCTGAAATTTGTATTTTTTATCGGCATGCCATGAAAAATCTTTTCACAATCTTCTTCACTCACCTGAAGTTTAGGATAATCAAGCATTTCAACAGGATTTATAAGGTTCTTTTCAACATCCATATCGTCTTTCAGTTCAATTGAATTTTCTATTCCGAAATGTCCCGCGTGTATTCTTACAAGTTTTATAAGATATGCGCCGCATCCGGTTTTTTGACCTAAATCATATGCAATCGAGCGAATATATGTACCTTTCGAACATTTTATAATTACTTCTGCCTGCTGCAAGTCATAATCAAAATTTCTTAATTGTATATCGTATATTGTCACCTTACGCGGGGAAATCTCAACTTCTTCACCTTTTCTTGCGTATTCGTAAAGTTTTTTGCCTTTAACTTTTATAGCTGAATAAACCGGCGGAAGCTGGGAAATTTCACCTTCAAAATCCTTCAGTGCATTCTCAACTTCAACCCTGCTTACTTTCTTATCGGAAGTAAAAATTTTTTCTCCTTCTAAATCATAAGTTGTTGTTGACGCACCGAATTGGACAGTTGCAAGATATTCTTTATCATCGTTTAAATATTCAATAAGTCTTGTTGCTTTGCCTATGCAAACAGGCAGAACCCCCTCTGCAAAAGGATCAAGAGTTCCGGTATGACCTATCTGCTTTATTTTTGTAATTCGTCTTAATCTTGCAACAACATCATGGGAAGTGATACCTTTGGGTTTATAAATATTTAAAAATCCCATCATAAGGATTACAGCTCCCCGCGAGAAATTTTGTCGATAATTTCACTGACTCTTGAACCTTTTTCCAATGAGTCTGTATAAACGAATTTTAATTCCGGGGTAAGTCTTAATCTTATTCGCTTGCCGACTTCATAACGAATTTTCGGTGTACTTTTTTCAATAATTTCTTTTGTTTTTTCAATTTGTTCATCAGAACCCAGAACACTGTATATAACCTTTGCAAAAGAATTGTCATGTGAAACTTCAACATCAACAACAGACACAACACCTGCAAGACCTCTGACTTCTTTTCTCAAAATATCAGAGATATCTCTCATTAATTCTTTTCTGACACGTTCATTTCTTAGAGTCATAATTTTCTCCTTAGCAAAAAAATTATAACATAAAATCTTGAAAATAAAATAGAATAAACGGATACAAGAATTGACAAATAAAGAAAAATAGTAAATAATAAAAATGTTGCAAGAAATTAAGAGGAGTTTTGTTATGAAAAAAGATAAGAAGCTGAGAATCGCCCCCCCCCCGAAAGTGTGACAGATACTGGGTTTTCAGGAAAGTTTAATTTTTCTGTCACCCTGAACTTGTTTCAGGGTCTCTTATGTAGAAGTTCGGAGGGCAGGAAGGCAGGAGGGCAAGCTGTTATCTGCGGGCACAGTCCGCATAAAGAAGCGTGTCATTGCGAGGGAGTGAAACGACTGTTGCAATCGCAAAATAGTGAAGTTTTATCGATAATTAAACCTCACCCCACCCCTCTCCTTGTAAAGGAGAGGGAGTATAATTCCCCGAAACGAACTTATTCACCTATTGACTTATTAACTTATTCACTTAAGAAAAAATCTGCCTTTACTTTAGCTGAGGGCGCTACGCGCGTAGCCCCGCCGAACAGTAAACGTCGAGCTGCATTCACTTTGACAGAAATTCTAATCACCCTCGGAATTATCGGGGTTGTTGCGGCATTAACAATCCCGACTATTATTAATAAATACCAGAAACAACTGGCTGTAAGCCGGTTGAAAACTGCTTACGGGATATTATCTAATGCACTGATTTTGGCTCAAAAAGACTACGGGGAATATACATATTGGACATATTACCAGCAAGATAAAGGGGCTGCTCAAAGTTCTTTTGAATTTGCGAATAAATACCTTAAACCTTATATTAAAAATGTTGCAATATACAGCGATAATAAAATAATCGGCTGTAAGAATATTACATATAAATTCATGGATGGAAGTGTGGCAAATTGTGATACCGTTGTCTCGTTTTGTTCCACATGCACAACCATAAATACCTCCCAACTGCATTTGGCAAACGGAATGATTATAGCTGTTCTTACAAGGCCGTCACCAACTGACGAAAATTTACAAAAAGCAGAATTTCATATTGACACAAACGGGTTAAAAGGCCCAAACGTATGGGGTAAAGATATATTCAGATTCGGTTTGGTAAGTTTACAAGACAAAATGAAATTATGCGGCGGCGACTGCCATGACAGAAGCTTTGATCTGGCCCACCATTGCACTATGGACTACGCATATGGCTGCGCAGAAGTAATTATTAGCGACAGCTGGCAGATAAAAGACGATTATCCGTGGAGATAATCTTTAAAACTGTTTCAAAAATTTACCGAGATAAATCAGTAAAAACAATCGTAATTGTCCCTTGACATACAAAAAACTAAATAAATTTGTCATTCTGAACCTAAAATATGAGATTCTTCGGGCTATGCCCTCAGAATAACAGTTAGGCGAGGGATCCAATAATTGTTCTGTACGTCAAGGAATAATTACGAAAAAATTTAAATACTTAACATCAATGTTGACAAATTGTATGGATTAAATAAAATAGTAAAATAAAGGAGGCGGAATTCAATCAGCCTTTGTAAAAATATTTATAAAAAAAAAAATATGTTTAAATCAATTTCTCAGAGCTGCCCCCCCCCCCGACGGAAACATAGACAATGCAAGGGGTTTACATTAGCAGAAGTTCTTATTACTTTAGGAATAATAGGTGTAATTTCAGCCTTAACTATTTCGTCCTTAATTGAAAAATATAATGAAAAAGTGTTAGTTTCACAAGTAAAAAAAACTTACAGCACAATTCTTCAAGCTTTTGAATTATATAAATATCAAAATGAAACTGAAGATTTATCGAATTTATTTGTAGTAGGTAATACCTCAAAACAGAGCAGAGATGAATTTGCGAAATATTTTAACAATCCGAAAATTTGTAATGCCGGAGACTATAAATGTTACCCAAAATATAATATAAGAAAAATGCAGGCAAGATATGATGAAAACGGGAATGCTATTTATAACGGCATAACTACACAAGATACTATTATTCTTACCGACGGGAGTATAATATCTATACTACAATATGCTCAATGCGATCGTGTTATTGAAGGAGAACCAATATACGATGACAACGGTAATGTTATAGGCAAAGAAAATGACACAACTGTTAGCGGCTGCGCCCAACTTGCATTTGATGTAAATGGTAAAAAAGGTCCGAATACAACAGGAAAAGACTATTTCTGTATGGCTGTCGGAAAAAATGGTGTAACATTTTATAACAGCAACAATTGCGGCGACTTAAAATCAGTTCTTTACACAGGTAAATTAAATAATAATACTAAAAACTATTAAAAAAGAGTCAATATAATCTTTTTAAAATTGTTTCAAAAATCTTTCGTCGTTATTGAAAAACAGTCTGATGTCATCAACCGCATATTTTAGCATAGCAAGCCTTTCAACTCCCATGCCGAAAGCAAATCCGGAATAAACATCAGGATCAATTCCGACGCCTCTTAACACATTCGGATCAACCATTCCGCATCCGAGAATTTCCAGCCAGCCTGTGCCGGAACAGGTTCTGCACCCTTTACCTTCGCACATTATACATTGAACATCAACCTCGGCAGAAGGTTCCGTAAACGGGAAAAAACTGCTTCTGAAACGTGTCGGACGGCTTGCACCAAAATAAATTCTGATAAATTCATTCAGAACACCTTTCAAATCCCCAAAAGTAATATCTTTATCCACATAAAGACCTTCAATCTGGTGGAATAAATTATTTTTTCGGGCGTTTATATTTTCATTTCTGTAAACACGTCCGGGAGAAATTACTCTGATAGGCGGATTTTTACCTTCCATTGCATGGATTTGTGCTCCGGATGTCTGGCTTCTTAATACAACATTTTTTGCGATTTCGGTATAAAAAGTATCCTGAACATCACGTGCCGGATGATCTTTCGGAACATTTAATGCATCAAAATTATAATACTCTGTCTCAACTTCAGGCGACTGTTCCTGAGGAACAACGGAAAAGCCTAAACTTTGGAAAATTGATACTATTTCGTTGGTAGTTGATGTTAAAGGATGAACTTTACCTGTAGGAATATATTTTCCGGGCAGCGTAATATCAATTCTTTCTGTCAAAAGTTTTGCGTTCAGCTCTTTTCTGTAAAATTCCGCATGTTTTTCTTTCAAAGCATTTTCAAGTTTTTGCGTAATTTCATTTGCTAATGAGCCGATAACTCTTTTATCTTCATCAGATAAATTTTTAAGATTTTTTTTGATTTCATTAAACTCGCCTTTACGGCTCAAATACTTTGCTCTTATCTCTTCGATATCATTAATAGAGGAAGATTTTTCCAAATCTTCTGCCGCGTTTTTGTATATTTTTTCCAGTTGTTCTTTCATTTTTAATCCTCTATATCAATAATTTTTGTATTTATATTGCATTATATTATTTCGTTGTGCACTTTTTCATATCCTATTGTAGTCATCGGCCCATGTCCGGGAAAAACTTTAATATCATCGTCAAGTTTAAACAATTTATTTTTTACACTATCCGATAATTTTTTAAAGTTTCCGCCCCAAAGATCTGTCCTGCCAACGCTCTCCCGAAACAGGGTATCTCCGGAAAATAAATTATCATCAACAAGATAACAAACCCCGCCTTCTGTATGTCCGGGAGTTGAGATAACTTTTATATTCATATTGCCGACAGTAATTGTATCACCGTCATCAACAAATTTTTCATACACCGGCGGCTTTGAATCCGGCTGGTTAAACATTCTTGTAAATTGGTTTATGTTATCAGACAAAACCAGATCATTTTTATTAATCACAACCTCTGCGCCAAGCGCTTCTTTCAGTTCGTTCAATCCCATAATATGGTCAAAATGACCGTGCGTGAGCAAAATATATTTTACATCAGCACCAAGTTCTTTTACCGTATCTGTAATTTCAGGAATTAAGGCCGTTGCATCAATCAAAACAGCCTCTTTTGTTCCTTCATCAACGAGAAGATACATATTATTTTCTAACGGACCTGCAATAAACTGTTTTATAATCATTTGCGCACCAATTTAAAAATTTCATTACAAATATTAAATAATTCTTCAGCATTATCCAAAGCAACCATATTAGGCCCGTCGCATTTTGCACTGTCAGGATCAGGATGAACTTCAAAGAATAAAACATTAGCTCCGGCAGCCACAGCAGCTTTTGCAAGAGTCGGCACAAATCTTCTGTCACCGCCGGAGCATGCACCCTGCGCACCGGGGAGCTGAACACTGTGTGTTGCATCAAAAACAATAGGATAGCCAAAAGATTGCATAATAGGTATTGCTCTGAAATCTACAACCAAATTGTTGTAACCAAAAGAACAGCCCCTGTCGGTAAGTAAAATCTTATCATTACCGCTGTCTTCAACTTTTTTCACAAGTGTTCCCATCTGCTCCGGAGCAAGAAACTGTCCTTTTTTAATATTTACAATTTTACCGGTTTTTGCGGCAGCCACAAGTAAATCTGTCTGTCTGCATAAAAATGCAGGAATTTGTAATATGTCTGCCACCTTGCTCACAGGTTCCGCCTGGTCAGGAGTATGGATATCCGTTACGATAGGAACATCAAACTTTTCTTTGACAGATTTAAGCATTTCAAGCCCTTTTTCAAGCCCCGGCCCCCGGTAAGAATTTATAGATGACCTGTTAGCCTTGTCAAAAGAAGACTTAAAAACATAATTTATTCCTAATTTATCAGTAATCTCTTTTAATTTCTTAGCTGTAGTATCAAGAATATCCTGGCTTTCTGCAGCACAGGGACCGGCAAGAATTGTAAGCTTATTCCCGCCGATTTCAAAGTCTCTCAATTTTATTTTCTTTATGTCCATAACTAAATTATATGTAAAATATAACTGAATTACAAGCATCAAACTAAATTATTCCATCAGATATTTGGCAGAGCAGCAGGCGCCGGAAATAACTTCCCCTGTACCACCAGCACCAGCAATATAATCAGCTGATTTAGCTCCCTTATCTTTTGAACACTCACATACATCCCCGTTTGCCTGTTTATTATAAGTACCTTCTGCACCTATGGCTTTTAGATAATGTTGACCTGTTTTGATATTCGATGTTACTTTTATTGCCAAAACATCTTTACCAAACTGATTTGGCCCTTCATTAAAATTGTTTACATCAACAACTATCCATGGGCCGCCATGGCCCTCCCCCAAATAAACTACGGCACCGTCTGCTAAAAGAAGGGCCAACTTACTAAAATTATAATTATTTATACGTGAATCTTGCGAGCCTCCAAGAGCTTTATAACCAGTTAACGTTGCAGATCCATTTATACCTGACCACTTATATTTACCATTTTTACGCCACCACTCACCATTCTGTATACCAGTATAATCACATACTCTTTCTCGTGGGTACAAGGAAGAACTCCCACAATAATCTACAACTCGCAGTTTTGACATCATGGCATTATAGTAGTCATCAGTAGGAGTGCCAATATATAAATTGCCGCTAGAAGGGCTGTATGCTTCACAGATTTCCACTCCGTCTGCTACTACTTCATTAAAGGCATTATTAATTACTGAATATTCCTTTTTCCATTTGGCTATGTTTTGCTTGTTTTGAATATTCTGAATTACTGTAGATAAAGTCAGAACGGCAACCACACCGATGATGCCCAGGGTGATTAATATCTCTGCCAGGGTGAACGCAGCTTTTTTCTTAAGTGAACTGTGATGAGTGATGAGTGAAACGAGTTTAGGTGAATAAGTTCGTTTCAGGGAATTAATATTGTTCCCTCTCCACGGCAAATTGACCTTCGCGCTGAAGAGAACACTTATATACTCCCCTCTCCCCCTGCGGGAGAGGGTTAGGGTGAGGGGTAATTGTTTGAAACCCATCCTAACCTTCCCTATTAAGGGAAGGAATTTATTATTACGTGAGCTCTGCTCACCGATAACAGCATATCTTCTTACCTTCCTATCCTCCAATCTTCCATTATTAAGAAGATTCTGAACCAAGTTCAGAATGACGTAACTGGCTTGCCCTCCTGCCTTCTTGACCTCTAGACCTCTGGCGGAGCCGAAAACGCCCCCCCCCCGAAATCATTAACAAATCTTAAACCTTTCATAACCAACTTCCTTTCATTCTTGACAACAAGTATATTTTAACATATTCCATCTAACTTTGCAACAAAAATCCACTCCTTTAAAGGAGTGGATTTTTATTAATACTCTAGAACATTATTAAGAAATTAGTTCCTTAACTTCAGTTGCAATGTTTTTCGGATCTAATTTGATTCCGGGACCCATTGTAGTTGAAAGGTAAACTGATTTTACAAATGTACCTTTTGCTGAAGAAGGTTTTGATCTTAAGACAGCATCTGCCAAAGTTGCAAAGTTTTTAAGCAAGTCTTCTTCACTGAATTCAATTTTGCCAACCGGACAGTGGATCATACCCTGCTTGTCAGCTCTGTATTCAACTTTACCGGCTTTTGCATCTTTAACAGCTTTTGCAATATCCATTGTAACAGTACCTGTTTTCGGGTTTGGCATCAAGCCTTTAGGCCCTAAAACACGGCCTAATTTACCCAACATTCCCATACAATCAGGAGTTGCAATCAATGTATCAAAGTCAAACCAGCCGCCTGAAATTTTATCAATAATTTCTTCAGCTCCAGCATAATCAGCTCCGGCATCTTTAGCTTCTGTAGCTTTAGCACCTTTTGCAATTACACAAACTTTAACTGTTTTACCCAAACCTGCAGGCAATACAACAGTTGATCTGATCTGCTGGTCAGCCTGACGAACGTCAATACCTAATCTCATGTGACATTCAACAGTTTCGTTAAACTTAGAAACTTCTTTAGAAATTTCTTTCAATTTCTTAATTGTATCGACAGCAGAAGCCGGTTGAACAAATCCTTCCAGCATTTCCTGCATTTTTTTCTGTTTTTTAGTTAATTTTGACATTTTTCAATTCCTTTCGTGGTATTAGCGGAAATTATCTTCAAGTCATGTTGAACGCCGGATTGCCCTCGGGGTTTCAGGTTCATCTCAAGATCCTGAAATAAATTCAGGATGACGAAGATAATCTTCCTTCCATCTAACCTTCTTTAACTGTAACACCCATAGCTCTGCAAGAACCTTTAATCATGTTCACAGCAGCTTCCATAGATGTTGCATTTAAGTCATTCATTTTAATTTTAGCAATTTCTTCAAGCTGAGCCTGAGTGATTTCGCCGACTTTATCTTTATTAGGAACAGCCGAACCTTTAGGAAGGTTTAAAGCTTTCTTAATAAGAACAGGTGCCGGAGGTGATTTTACGATGAAAGAAAAACTTCTGTCTTCGTAAACATCAATTACAACCGGAATAATATAACCGGCCTGTGATTCTGTTTTAGCGTTGAACTGC
>CALVEX010000136.1 GCA_944326655.1 Candidatus Gastranaerophilales bacterium
GCTTCAGGAAGTTATAGACAGATTTAAAGCTGACGGATTTACGTTTAATTAAAAAAATTATCTACAAGTGAATAGGTTAATAAATCAACAAGTTAATAAGTTCGTATAGGCAGCGTACCGCTGCGAAAGTTAAACTTGTACTTGTCATTACGAGGAGGGCTTTGCCCGACGTCGTAATCGCATTACCGTTGAATATTCACAATTCTGCGATTGCCACGGTCGTTTTACTCCCTCGCAATGACAAATTTTACGCGGGCTTTGCCCGCCGATAACAGCTTGCACTCCTGCCCTCTTGGCTTCCGGTCATCCGTTATCTCAATATCTGTAGACTTTTATAAATATTTTATGCTTAAAAATACAAAATTCAGGGAATAATAAGTATTAAGGAACATAAGTATGGAGAAGAAAGCTGCAACCCCTGATAATATCAAATGTAAAGATTTAGAAATTCCTCTTACAAGAAAAGAGTTAAAAAATCTTTTTAATTACCGTATTCCATGCCTTTGCTGCGGAAAAGAAATGCTTCATCCGGATATTTATATGAAGCTCTCTGAAGAAAAATCCCTTGGCGGCAAAGCCTCCGAAGCTATAAAAATACTTGAGCCCTTTGAAAAAATTATGCATCCTGTAGAACGTCAGGTATTTAATATGCTAAAGGGCATGTCACAAAAATATCCGGATAAGAATTTTAAAGAACTCCTTTTACTAAAAAAAGACGTTCATGAACTTGCCCTGGTAAAAATACAAAGCTCAATCTTCAATAAAATCAGCTTTTACAGGAGGATTCTTCCCAAGAAATCAGCAAGACATCTCAGAAAGCTTATGATAAATACAAATGACATAATCTTTGACCCGCAGCCGCACAAACCGTTTTCAAGAAGAATATTTATTCATAAACTAAAAAATATATTAAAAAATATTGAAAATAAAAAATTAAAAGACGAAATTCTTGAAATCGCCCGCAGATTACCGCGTTCAAGCGATGAGGTCTGTGCTTTTGTCGTTAAAAATTCAAGAAAAAGACCGGAAGTTATAGCTCTTGACCTAATCCACCCTTCAGTCGGAACATTCGAACATCTTACTCCAAAATGTATGAAAGGTTTAAGTAATTCTCTTAATTTTGCACTTGAATGTTCGTACTGCAACAACTCCCGCCATCATTATCCAATATCAGTCCAAATAGAAGAAAATCCTTATATGCCGCATAATGCACAAATTCAGGCAGACAAACTTATATGTTTAAGTAAAAAAGGTCTTTGTAAAAAGGAATATATTGAAAATCTCAGAGAAGTTCTCTATTGGCTTTCGGACAGAGGGCTGGATTTAGATATTTCCAAACTTTATATATTTGAGTGATATAAAACATTACATTTTGTACATAAAATAGCAAAAAAAAGAATTTACGTTTATTGTTATCATGTGAAGATTTTACCATTAATTAATAATTTTATAATTCCAAGAGTAAACATTTCGAATAATCAGTATGATTATTCGGAACAAAGATTATCTTTGTTGAAACACTCAGAGGCCGATACCTTCCAAAAATCCATACCATTCAGCGGGAGAACAGAGGTCATCAACCCTTCAAGAGCGCCGCTGGAAAAACTTTATAAACATAATCTGACCTGCTTGTGCTGCGGCAGAGTAATGATTGACCCTAAAAAAATAAACCAGCTTCAGGAAAGCGGTGTTTTAAAGCAAAATTCGGAAGTTGCTCTTAAGTACCTTGAAAAATACCGTAATAATATGCATTCTGTTGAACAAGAGGTTTTTGATATATTAAAGGAACAATCAAAATTATATCCCTACTTAAATATTCAACAAATACTAAATATCATAAAACCGGAATATGAAAAACCGCTTATACTGACACAATTCGGAATTTTTAAAATGATTCAAAAAGCATGTGAAAATATGGATCCAAAAATTAAACGGGAAGTTGATGATTTAATTGAGGAAGAAAAACAATTAATTCTTGCCGGCAATAACCAATTTCGCAGAAAAAGATTTGTAAGAAAATTTGAACAAATTTTTGATGACTCATCAAATTCTGCTGTTAAAGAACATTTAATCCGTCTGGCAAATAAATTACCAACAGCTTATGAAGATAAAAATGCATTTATTATAAAATACAGTTCATACCCGTCAGAGGCTATAGGCATAAGGCTTTTAAGCTATTCAATGTGTACAATAGAACACGTATTACCCAAAAACCGAAACGGAGAAAATCATATATTTAATTATATACCGGAATGTATGAGGTGTAACAGTTTCAGACAGGACAGAAGAATGATACAACAGCTGGAAGAGCATCCCGAGATGTTTTCCAATGCACAGATTCTTCTGGACAGACTAATCGATTTTGCCAACAAGGGTAAACTAAGCAAATTGTATATAATCAATATTCAAAAAAGAGTAAAAGAAGAATCCGAAGGCCTACTTGACCTTGATATCTCAAAACTTACAGTTTCAGAAAAAATAAGGAGACAATATTTTTCATCCCCCGAAACAAATGCAACAAATTCACAACCCCACACATCCAGAGCTGAAAATTCTGCACCTGATCGGAGAAAAAAGACGAAAAAAGAAATTAAACGTGAACGTATTAAAGAGCAGCATAAAAGAAAAAACCTTGTAAGAAAAGATAATAACAGAATAAAAAAATAATAGTAATTATTAACAATTGTAAAAATTCGTCCTTAATTATTAAATTTTTTCATCAAATCTGCCGATTAACTAAAGTATAGTAAATAAGGACAAACAAAAATGGCAGATACAGGCGCATCATTTAACAGACCATATAAACCGTTCGGTATGAACGTTAAAGTTCCGGAAATAGGGGAAAGAACTTTAAAACAAGCGGGAGATACACTTGGGAGTATAGTTAAATCTCCGGCAGAACCGCTTTTCAAATTTCTGGAAGATAATGAAGAAGTCTTTACAGGCGACATCAATTTTAAAATAAATAAACTTTTTGCAGAAAGCTTTACAATAGGTTCTGCAATGCGTATGGAAGACGAAAAAGTAAACGGAATGCCATCGTCATTTGATATGCATTTTTAAAAAACATTCTAATTCTACTTTGTCTATATATATCGATAGAAAAGCCCCTCAAGGGCTTTTTTATTTATTTTTTGTAAGCTTCGCTCACCGATAATGGCATATCTTCTTACCTTCTTATCTTCCAAGCTTCCATATAAGAGATGCTGAACCAAGTTCAGCATGACAGAGGCAACGACGTTCAGAATGACAATATTGGCCTGACCTCCTGACCTCTTGCCTTCTGTTATTTAATCACCTCCCTTGAGGGGAGGGGAAGTGAAGGGGTGGGTGATGCTCTTAAGTGAATAAGTTAATAAGTCAATAGGTAAATAGGTTCTTATCGGGGAGTTGATATCGTTCCCTCTCCCCCTGCGGGAGAGGGTTGGGGTGAGGGGTGCTTGTTTGAAACCCATCCCAACCTTCCCTAATTAGGGAAGGAATTTATTTTTCTCCCTCTCCTTTTCAAGGAGAGGGGTGGGGTCGCAATTGTTTTAGATGATAAGATGTTAAGACGTTAGGGCATTTCATATCCCCTCCCTTGAGGGGGACGCCCGCTTTGCAGAGGGTGAATACATTTTATTTCCCCTCCCTTGAGGGGAGGGGATTAAAGAGGGAGGGTGAGACCATGAAAATTAATATTGTTGGGGTAGAAACCCCAACCTACTGCTCTCCCTCTCCTTTCCAAGGAGAGGGTAGGGGTGAGGTTTTACTAACCGCATTACCGTCGAATTTTCACTATTTTGCGATTGTCACGGTCGCTTGCGCTCCCTTGCAATGACATGGCTCACCGATAATGGCCTGCCTTCCTGACCTCTTGCCCTCCGGTCTTCCGCTTGGAGGGACTTCGCTCCTATGAGAAGGCCTTGAAGGAACGTTCAACATTTTTCTCTATAACACTTTTAACCGATTCATATTCTGTTTCAAGTGCAGTGTGTTCTGTATCCAGTTTTTTCAAATCCTGATCAAGCTTGTTATCTTCATTTTGGATTTCACGCAGGGCGTTTTCATATTTTACTTCGGCTTTGGCTATTGCTGCGGAATCTTCTTGTGACACTATATCAACAGAGTTTGTATATATGATGGAATTCCAGTCATATGTGCCCATATTCGGATAAGTCGCAGATCCATTCGTGCTGAACGTAGCCTGTTCAAGTGTTATTATGCCGTTTTCAAGAGCGAACTGAAGCCATTCCGAGCTGTTTAAGAGAGTTGAATCAAGTTCCTTATAGTTCTTGCTGTTTTCATCTTTATGGCTGTCATCCATGCCGCCCATACGATACCACAAGTTTTTGTACCACTGGTATTTGGAATCGTTTTCGTCTGGGATTTCCTGTGATGGAATACTATTAATTGCATCATCCAAAACTTTCTTTACATTTTTACATGAAGATTTCCAGGTTTCAATTTCTTCTAAAAAG
Source organism: Candidatus Gastranaerophilales bacterium (assembly GCA_944326655.1). GTDB lineage: Bacteria > Cyanobacteriota > Vampirovibrionia > Gastranaerophilales > Gastranaerophilaceae > Stercorousia. Next base: position 4,461 of record CALVEX010000136.1, read on the forward strand.
TCAAGATATGTTAAATACCATTCATCATAACTTTCCTGATATAATGCAGAACTTAAATCGTTAATTGATGCATACATAGCATTCCACTCATTTAAAAGTTCTTCTTCACTCTTAACTTGAGCAGAAGATGTAATTGAATATCTTCCGTTATTCAATTCTGTACTAGATGTACCTACTGAATTTTGATCCAGATAATTTATTACATCACAATATAGATTTATTATCTTTTCTTTAACAGTCTGAACCTCATCTCTGTCAGAAGAATTTAAAGCTTCAAGCAAATTTTCTGACGATTCAGTATCAGAGAAATGATAATTTGTTAAGGAAACATACCCATAATCTAAATCTTCTGCAACACCAGTTTTATCAACAGTTATAGTGCCATCACTATTTGTAATAACAGTATCTTCATTCGTGCCAAGTCCGCCAAGCCCCCAAATCAATGCAGCAAGATTATGTTCCATATGTCCTATTCCATCTTCCGTAGCGGCAACAGAGTTATGGCACTGTGCACTATTATAGCTGGCTACCAAATTTTGGAAATAAGCCAACTCCGGAGGATCTTCAATATTCCATTCCGGAGGATTTGAAATAACATTAACATAACTATTTAATAAACCATCAACATCACCGATTTGAGACAAATTACTGAGATAAGATGTTATAAATCCTTGTTCTCCGTTGCCACTAGCAACCCAGTTATTATAATTTGTACTATTTGAGGTATCAATATTCTCAACCCAATTACTATAGTTTTGTGAAAGATTATTTACATAAGTTGAATATATATATTCGTCAGGCTCCCCGGATAGATTAGTCATAAATTTATCATAATTATCCCCAAAAATCTCTTTTAATGCTTCAGGATATTCGGGGTTATCCGTTTTTTCAATACCGTAAGCATACATAAATTCAGCCATATTGGCCGATGTTTCATAATTTGTTATATCACTTGCACTAACAAGTATTTGTCCTGATGTATTAACCATAGCATACTGGTTTTTCAAATCCGCATATGTCAAAAGCGTATTGGCATTCAATGTCTGGGTAATTTTATTACCGGCGTCGTCATAACTTGTATAGACCAGCTGCACGGTATTCAATGCATTCATGTATTCCTGGCTTGCCGCACTCGACTGGTCCGCAAGACGAAGTTTTGAATTAGTTATCATCTGAGAACGTAATTCATTATCTGTTATCCTTGCGGTTATACTTAGTAAACGCGCCTGTGCGGCTGACATTCCCATGAGTTACTTTCCTTTTGGTTTATACATCACCATGGATAACGGATATTTAAGGATTTTCTTTAAAATTTTTCAGACTTTTTTACTTATTTTTTTACATTTTGTAATATTATTATAAATTTTCCTAATTACACCTTGCGTACAGAAAAGTTATGAGATTCTTCGCCCAACTGCCATTCTGAGGGTATAGCCCGAAGAATCTCATATGTTAGGCTCAGAATGACAAATTTATTTTAATAAATTTGATGAATACTTGTAAATCTGATAAAATTATAAATATGATTAAGATTTTAGTTATTTCAGACAGAAAAGATAAATGTGAATATTTTAGCACGATTTTTAACAAGAATACCTACGAACTTTCTTGTATGTCGGATGAAAATCTTATATATGATCTTATCAGCGGTGACACACCGGATGTTATTATAATTGATGCTCAAATTAATTCTCTTAAAAATATCAACAAAAAAATAAAAAGTATTGCCAATAACAGCATTATAATTTTTCTTGTTCCTTCTTCTAATATAGACAAGGAACTTATAAAATACGCAAACGCATTTTTAACGGATGATATGTCTGATGATTTTGTAATTTCCACTGTAAACGTTAATCTGAGAATGAAAAATTCCCTTGAAATGTTATCAAATTCAAACAAAGATTTAGCAGACAGTTTATACCGTTTAAATGCGCTCTATTCAACAAGTTCACAATTCTCTGGAACTCTTGATAAAGCAAAATTAATACAGTATATGATTGAAGGGATGGACAGGGCGCTGAGCTTTTCTTTAACCTGCACACTTTCTCTTTGCACGGCCGAAGAACCTGTTTTAATACTTAATTCTTTGTATGAACTGTCGGATGAACTTATTGAGGCCTTAAAACTCAGAACTGTGCTAAATTACAACTCGCTGTTTGAGCGTGAAGAAGCACCAATACAAATTAATACAGATACATTAAAGGTTATAAAACAAATTAAATATCCCGCAAGCAGGTTTACATTTAACCTTTTCAGATTTGATAATATGTTCGCCCGGATAAGTCTCGGGGATAATTTGTTCGGCTGTGTCGAGATATTCAAAGAAGCACCGTTTTCGCCCGATGATGCGACCTGCTTCCAGACAATTGCCCAGCAGGTTTCACTTCCGCTGAAAAGCGCAATTCTTTATCAGGAAATTATTGAGGCAAACACAAAACTTGCAAAGCTTGAAAGGTTAAAGTCCGAATTTATTTCAATTGTTTCACACGAACTTAGAACTCCTCTGACATCAATAAAAAATTCGCTTGATATCTTAATGAGCGGACGCTGCGGAGAAATAACAGAATCATCAGAAAAATTCCTTTCGATGGCAATGCGCAATGTCCAAAGATTGTCCGGGATTATAAACGACCTTCTGGATCTTTCAAAAATCGAAGCGGGAAAAATGGACTTTAATTTTGCCCCGACAAATATAAATACGGTTATTGACTATGTGAAAACTGCGCTTTCTGAGGTTGCAAAGTCAAAGGGACTTTCTATTATAACGGAGCAGGATAATTCTTTACCTGATATAACGGCTGATGCACAAAGACTTGAACAGGTTTTGACAAATCTTGTCTCTAACGCAATCAAATTTACTCCAGAGAATAAGACAATTACAATCTCCTCAAATCTTGTGAACTCCAAGGATATACACATAAACGAATACTTTAAAGACAGTATAAAACTTGCCCCCGGCGATTATATACTTGTCTGTGTAAAAGATGAGGGAATAGGAATTGCTCCAAAAGATCTGCTTCATGCTTTTGACAAATTTGCCCAGATTGAAAATTCTCTCTCCAGAAAAGCCGGCGGAACAGGTCTTGGCTTACCGATTGCAAAACAATTATTAGAAGCTCACCATGGCGCCATTTGGTGCGACAGTGAGCTCAATAAAGGGTCTAAATTCTGTTTTGTAATTCCGGCAGTCAGAGTGGAACAATTAGTATAGATTTACATTGTTGTTTACAAAATCAACAAAATCAAGAGATTTTCCTTCTTTTGCAAACATATCTGCAACCTGCGGAACAACTTTAAGATTTTCCTCAACCTGTTTTACAGGAGCACTGCTTGATACAAAACTATCAAGATATAAAGCATTTTCTCCGGGAGATTGCTCTGCAGCCTTTACAAGTTTTGGAACAAGCGAAATTTTTTCAGTTTTTGCGTTCGGATTTATCAATGCACGAAGAAAGCCCATAAAGCTTTTCTTGTCTAAATAATCCATATCATAAGAACCGTCAAGAGTTTGCTCTGCAATATTTTTCACCAGCGGCTTTGTTGCAGACATATGTTCTGCTAATTCAGGGTGGTCAAACAAATCGGTTGAAGATGCAAGAAAATATCTTGATGTAGTGCTGTCCGTTTGATTTATAACTTCCTGAGTAAAATTCAAAGCCTCCGGATTTTCTTTTGATACTTTAGGGAGTTTTTCCATTAAAAAAGCAAATAAACTTTTTCCCTTTTTAGGATCAACTTGTTTTATATCAAGACGGTTAGGGAAATTGCACCTTTCTGCTAATTCACAAATATCAGATACGAGTCCTAAATGTTTTGGATTCATTGATTTCAAATCTTGCTTAAACCTGGCAACTTCAGGATAACGATCTGCAAAATATTCAATATTCTCCAATAATTGTTCTGTTGTTCTCGTATCAGCAGTTTTTGTATGTGCACCCATTTTTAGAAAATCATCAAATCTATAGGTGGGGGTATGTTTAATTGCGGAACTAAATAAAGACATAATTTATAGCTACCTTTCTTTTTATAACAATCATAAATTATAATATTGCTGAAAAGCAAAAATTGCCATAAAATTATACTTTCATTACAAAAATTAACAATATAGAAGAAGATTTTTAATATGTTATAATATCAATAGGTATATCCAGATTAGGGGAATTGTATGAAAAAAATTTTAATAGTTGATGATGAACAAGATATTGTAGAAAGCCTGAAATTTGTTCTTGAAGCAGCGGATTTTACATGTTACTGTGCATATAACGGGGAAGACGGACTCAGACTGGCTAAAGAAATTATTCCTGATCTGATAATTCTTGATGTTATGATGCCGAAAATTAACGGTTACAAAATTAGCCGTCTTCTAAAATATGATGCGAAGTACAAAAATATTCCTATTTTAATGGTTACGGCACGTTCCCAGGAAGAGGATAAAATCATAGGTGAAGAAACAGGAGCAGACGAATACATAACTAAACCTTTTGAACTTGACGAAGTAGTTAAGAAAGTTGAAAAATATTTAAAATAGCATGGAAACAACAGTCACAAATAAAACTCTTGAAAAATTAAAATATGATATGGTAAGAGCCGGTCTGGTTCCTTATGAAACAATAGAGCAGGCAGAAGAAATTGCTAATGCCCAAAATATTAACATAGGCCAGGCTTTAATAAATTCCGGAGCAATATCTGAAGAAACTATTCTTAAATTTTTGGAAGCTAAGCTTCATATTCCCTATGTAAATCTTGATGATTACACACTAGACCCTAAATGTATTAAATTTATAAATTATCCGGACGCAAAAAAATACCGTATAATTCCGCTTTTTAAAATAGAAGACACCTTGACGGTAGCAATGGCCGACCCTCTTGACCTTTTTGCCATAGACAAAATTATAGAAACCGCAGAATGTTCAATTGAACCGGTTATATCATCCGAAGGCAGTATTCAAAAAAAGATTGATGAATATTATAAACAGGATTCAGCAATAGGTGAAATCCTTACAGAGGAAGGCACAGGCTATGACTGGCGTGATGAGCTTCACAGCGAAGATCTTTCAGATACACATATTCAAAAAATTATCACAGCAATTTTAAAGCAGGCTATTCTTGAGGGTGTTCATGAAGTAACTTTCCAAAGCGATGAAAACGGATTAGGAGTAAATTTCAAAAAGAATGGAGAAATTTTAAACAAAGGAAGTATTCCGCAGGTTTTGACATCTTCATTTACGGCCAAATTAAAAACTCTAGCGGAACTTGACGCTTCCGTAAGCGAGGTTCCGCAGCTTGGGAAACTCTCTTTCAAGGTAGATAATCTGAATGTTGTAGCAAGCATATCTACCTTCCCTACAATTATGGGCGAAAGAATTTTCTTAAAAATCTATAAGCCTCCAAAACCCTTAGCCCAAATAATTAAATCTGAAAAATCTTTGAACCTCATAAGGTCTGCACTAAATATTCCGGGAATTATAATTGTCTGCGGGTCACCCCTAAGCGGGAAAACACATATTATATATTCGCTTTTAATAGAAGCCGCTGAGATGAAAAAAAATATTATGACATTGGAAAGTATTGCCAAATATCATCTAAAAAATGTTCATCAATGCGAACTCAATGAAAATGTCGGTTTTAATATGGATAAAGCATCCAGATTTATAGAATTTCAATCTCCTGACATTATATATCTGGAAGGGATAAAAACAAAAGATTCTTTTGACTATTTTTCAAATCTGGTTTTTGACGACAAAACTATAATTATGGAATTTCTTGCAAACAACATGGATGATTTGAGATATAAACTTTCATTCTCGGATTTTGAAACACTAAAATCACTTATCAGCTGTATGATATTTATTCACTCCCAAGACAGTATTGAAGTATTTTCAAAAGAATCAGTGCAAAAATATCTCGGCTAAATACACAAAACCATATGGTAGACACTTATAAGTAAAATCTTATACAACTGCATGTAAATTCGACAAAACCATTCCTGTTTCAGGGACTCTACCGTAAGACATTGAAATAGGCTGAACATTATCTATCAAAAACTGATATGCTATTCTTGCCGATTCCTGCTGATGTACAAGCGCATAAGAGGACGCATCTTTGACAGTCGGTAAAGGATTTACCCTATTTTTTATCATATAATACAAAGCATTAGGAATATCTTTTACGATTGTACCAACATTAATTGTTTTGCCTGATAGAGAGGCAGCTTCAGTAATTCCAGTATAAAATTGCATTTGGGCTTTTAATGCGGTTGCTGCCTCAGGTTTCATAGTTAGTCCGTTATTTTCCAAAACAGTTTGAATAGTTGACAATACAGAATCAACATCTGTTACATTCTGTTTCTTATCAAATATATTAGTTTGAATTTCCTTTGCAATTTTATCAATTAAAACACTTTCAGCATCTTCTCCGCTTGCAATTAACTTTCTAAGGTCATTAGAAGCCGCTGCAAAATTCATGTCTTGGTCACATTGTTTTACAAAATATTTTGCCAGCCCTTTTGAATTTCCTACAAAATAATTAGTTAAAAATGCAATATCTTCTGCAATTTGTGTACCGGAACGCTTTACACAGTTACCCGTATCAATAAACACTGGTATAATTTTTCCATTCTTATCAGCAGTTATAAAATAGTTGCCCATATGCGGGTCTCCATGCATAATTGAAGATTTATCATGTTTCATAAACAAAAACATTTCATCAAAAGCCTTTGTTATACTGTCAGGGAGTTCCTTAATTACTCTCTCAGGATCCGCTAACCAAGGATTTTCTGCAATTTCTTTTGCATATTTTTGTTGAAAATCATTGGGAAAGTCCTTATAATCTTTTAGGATTTTCATCAAAGTATTCATTTGAATACCTTCGGCCTTTTCCATAATGATTACATTTTTATTCGGAGAAATCGCTGTTATATCGGCTACTCTATAACGTTTTGCTCCTTCTTGCAGAAGTTTGTTATATTCATATTCATATCTGAAATCTAATTCCTTACCCCAGCTCTTATACAAATTTTCAAGCATTTTAATATGCTTTGTTCCTGTCACTTTATCCGGGGCAATTTCACTTATCAATTTTTTGAATATACTTTCTTCAATGTTCAAAAGTTCAATATCAACATTTTCTTTGATCATTTTAACAATTATTTCTTTTCCGTCTGCAGTCTTTGCTAAATAAGCTTCCCCAACTGTACCGGCACTTAACCCCCTTATTAATTTTATGCCCGAATTGGGTGAGCCATATAAAACAGGCGCTGTCTTACTTACGCCCCCCCCCCCCGAAGGGCAGCATTTTTACTGAGCCAAAAGAGTTATCAACAATATTTTGAGCTTCTTGCAGGGTTCTGCTGAAAGGGTTGTCACTTTGGGTCTTTTTTATCAACTCTTGCAGCTTTGGAGATAAGCGCTCCATTATTGATTTGTCAGATGAAATTATTTGTGCAAATTTACCTGCACCAACCCCGCTTTTTGACAACACTGTTTCTATAATTTCTTCTTCGCTCATTGCAGCCCAATTTACATTTCCAATTTTTGTCTTTTGAGCAAATTTTTCTAAAGCCGATAAAAATTCTTTATCACTTAAAATACGTTGAGAAATAGAAGAAGCATTACGAATAGCTGATTCAGCGTATTCTTTTGCGATATCAAAACGTCCAGAATCAAGCCCCTTAAATTGTATTGCAACAGCATCCTTTGCTTCTTTAACGCCCCTTCCGACAGACGTCTTAGTCACAAAAAAATTATAACATTTTTTCCTTAAATACGGAACCAATTTAGCTATTTTAAACATCTTTAAATATCCCCTATACATCTATTAAAAATTTTTAAAATAGAAAATTGATAAATTTTTGATTATTGTAAAGTTTTTTTAATGTTCAATAAACTATTTTTTAACTTATTTATTAAATTTGACAGAAAAATCACAAATTTATTATTAAATAATTTATTTTTAGCTTTCTTTTTTACAACATTTACAGCTACTTCATCAGTGATATTATCAACAGTATTTTTTATGTCAGCGGACTTTGTTGAAATAGAATCTTGAATATCTGTTATTATATTGGCCACATTAATTTCAGGATGTGATTTGACAAAATCAGCATTCTTTTTAATCAAAGGATTTGAACTTTCACTCATTGCATCAAGAGTATTATTTATTATAGATACAACCGGTTTTGTTAAATTTTCCGACTGCTTTACAAATTCGTCCCCATCAGAAAGAATAATATCAGTCAATATATTAGGAACCTCTTTTTTAGGGTTCTGCGAACAACTAACAGCCTTTTGTATAACCTTATCATGCAAACTTTTTGAAGCACTGCTTAAAGCCTTTAAATCTTCTTTAACAGAAGAAGGAATGAAACCTGATGAGGTTAACATATTAAAAGGTGTTTTGGCCATATTATCTCCATTTGATAAATTATATATTACAAATAATATAAAGCCGGGAAATAAAATTATTGCCTATTTTCTTCTATAAAAAATAAAAAATTAATAAATTTTTACAATTACAATTTACATATATTTATTACCCACAAATTACCCACAGGGAAAAATCAAATAAATATATTAAATACATATAAGCCGAAAAAGCTTGCTATAAGAGACAGCAAAAATGCCGCGTCTCGGAATCGAACCAAGGACACAGGGATTTTCAGTCCCTTGCTCTACCAACTGAGCTAACGCGGCATTTTCTGTTTTGTTATGTAATTATCAAATATTTTATAAAAGGTTGAGGCAAAAAAATATTCTTTTGGGATAAATGGTTGTAAATATTTAATTGCCACGTTTTTTATTATACAGGCTGAAAATTTTCAGTCAAGAACTTTTTTATTAAGACTGAGGCGCAATATATAAAGTTACATTTCTGCCCTCAAGCTGAGGCTTTTTCTCAACTACTACCGGCAAATGTTCCATATCTGCAAGGAAACGATTGGCAAGATCAAATGCCAGATTGGAATGCTGCATTTCACGACCGCGAAGCATTACCGCAATCTTTACTTTATTTCCCTGAGCAATAAATTTTTCTATACTTTTTAAACGCACCTGATAATCATGAGTATCTATTTTATATCTTATTTTTATTTCTTTAACTTCAACAGTATGTTGTTTTTTCTTTGCTTCTTTTTCTCTTTTTTCCTGTTCGTATTTATATTTTCCGTAGTTTAATATTTTTGCGACCGGAGGTTCCTGATTAGGGTTTATTAAAACTAAATCGAGATCAGCATCGTATGCCATTTGTAAAGCTTTTGACGTGGGCATCACTCCGTGGTTTTCTCCATCCTGATCAATTAATCTTACTTCTTTGGAGCGGATACGCTCATTCATTATTGCCTGATTTTTGTTGTTTCTGTTGTAGTTGGGTGCTATTGTTGCATCTCCTATGTTGTACTTACAAGTGTTATGGTAGCACTTTATTCCATTTTTTCCATATTTATTAAGGATTTTTTTTTGTAACAAAATGTAAAGTTGAATTTTTACACCTCAAAACCTTTTAGTACAAGCATTATACAGGGATATCTATAGTATATCCCTATTAAAGTTTTAAAATTTTATTCCGATAATAATAACAGAAAAACTGAATAACAAACAAAAAGGAGTATGAATGATGGAAAAAACAATGGTCGACAAATCCGTACCGGAAGTGTTTATTGATTTAAACAACGGTGAATTTCTGCAATTTGACATGACATTGCCCATTCAGATTTTATTTGATGATGTAATGAACTTCGTGTCAAAAACAGATTTAGATTAGTTAACAAAAATTTTTGTATGTTAGTTTAAAAAAGGAAGGCTTAATTTTAAGTCTTCTTTTTTTATAAAAAAATATAGTAAAATGTCGGTTTTCATGTAATAATAAATTTATTAAAATTGTTGTGATGAGGGATTGTTATATGAACAAATTTATCAAATTACTATGCGTTTCAGCCGTAACTATTGGTTTTACACTTCCGGCATTTGCCGATTTCAAACAGCATTTTGATCTGGGGCAGCAGTATCTGTCTAATTATCAATATTCAGGCGCCATTACAGAGTTTAAAAGCGCCTTGAGAATAAACTATCTGGATAATTCTGCAAGAATAGGGCTAATAAATTCTTACCTTGCACGCGGCACGTATTATGCAAATACCGACAAAGATTATGCAAAGGCGGCAGATGATTACCGAGCAGCACTTTTCTATCTCTTATACTACCCTAATGCAAATCAGGTAAAAAACTCATCACAGGCAATTGTTCAGGTCACATCCAATCTTAATAAATGTTTAAACGAAATAAATTTTGACACATCCGCACAAAACAGGTTTAACACTGCAAAACAGCTTAGGGCCGAGGGGAATTTTGCAGCTGCAGCATATGAATTTAACCAGTCGCTTTCAGATAAAAATCTTATTAAGGAAAGTTTTCAGCAGACCGGTGATATTATGAAACTTCTCGGGAATGACCCAAAAGCCGCAGAGTACTATAAAAAAGCCGTAGCAGTTGCACCTTCTGATATTGATTTAAGACTTGCTTATGCTAAAATTCTTGACAAATTAGGGTCGGAAGATGAAGCTGTACAGGAATATAATTATATCCTCACGAAAACTGACGATAACAAAGATATTTTGTACTCACTTGAAAGAATTTATAAACGAAAATTGGAAGAATCCCCGGAAGATGCTTCAATTACAGCGAATTTAGGTGCAATTATGCAAAAAGAGGGAAACCTTGATGAAGCTTTAAGATACTATTCAAAAGCGGAATATCTGGATCCGTCTAATGTTAATACCAGAGTGAATGTCGGAACTTTATATCAGCAGAAAGGCGATTTTAAAACAGCTATAACTGCTTATGACTCTGTTTTGACAATATATCCGGATAATGTCCTTGCAAATCTTTATAAAGCCCAGTCTTTTGCGGCATTAGGGGACACAAAAAAAGCAACAGAATTATATAAAAAAGTCCTGACTCTGGATCCCGGAAACCAGGTTGCACAAAATGAAATGATAAATATGGTGCGCGGTACAATGACTACAGCACAATTTGTTGACTACATAAAGAAAAATAATCCGCAAAATGCCGCAGAAATTTTATATAACTATGCACTTGATCTACATAAACAAAACAAACTTGTTGATTCCATAGCAATATATAATGAGGTAATAAAGCTTACACCTTCAAATCCGGAGGTTTACGTAAATCTTGCAATTGCACAGGGGCAAAGCAAAAATTACGATACAGCGCTTGCAACATTAAATACTGCAAATACAAAATTTCCGAATAATGCACAGGTAAAGGATGCATTAAAATCCATTACGGCGCAATCAACGGACGAAAAGCTTGCAGCAGCCGCAGAATATTACAACAATAAAGATTATCAAAATGCAATTAATGAATACCTGAAAATACAGCCTCCGACATCCGATTCCATGCTGGGTGCTGCTTCTGCCTATCAAAACTTGAACGATATTGATAACGCAATTATTTATTATAAAAAAGCTTTAAATCTGTCTCCGGAAAATTCAGATATTGCTTACTATATAGGTGCACTTTACGCTGATAAAGAAGATTACAATAATGCAAAAAACTATACAGATAAGGCACTAGCTCTTAACAAAAATAATAAACAGGCTCAGGAGCTTTTAGAAAGTCTGAACGCGCAAATTGCATCGCAGGAACTTGAGCAGGCAATCTCGCTGTTTGATTCAGAAAAATATACGGAAAGTCTGGCTTTGCTGAATAAAATTCTTACTACAGAGCCTAATGATGCCTATGCTCTTTATTACAGAGGGATGATTTACGACACCCAGAAAAAATACAACGAAGCAATTGCAGATTACAAAAAAGCAATAAATATAAGTCCTGATTTAACAATTGTAAATTACCTTATTGCAGTTGATTACGATACTTTAGGGCAGTATAAAAATGCACTACCCTATTATAAGACTTTCACTGACAAATATACAGAGCAGGATGATTTCTTAAAATACGCACAAACAAGGGCAGGTGAACTGGAAAATAATGGCAAATAAAGCATTACCCCTTATACAAAGCCATGTTTCGCTTGCTCCGATGGCAGGGATAACAGATTATGTTTTAAGAAGTCTTGTCCGCAAATATTCAAAATGTTGTCTTTTAACAACGGAAATGATAAGTTCTGAATACTTAGCCCAAACTCTTAACGGAAGAAGCGGAACTGAAATCTTAAAAAGAGATGAAAACCATTCCCCGATATCTTATCAGATAAGCGGGCACAAACCCCATTTAATGCGTCAGGCAGCGGAATTTCTAAGCAATTATGCGGATATGATTGATATTAATATGGGATGTCCCGTAAAAAAAGTAGTAGGCGGGCAGGACGGCTGTGCCTTAATGAGAACACCCGAACTTGCATCAGATCTTGTTAAAGCGGTAAAGGACGGAACAGACAAACCGGTAAGCGTAAAATTCAGGCTTGGCTACACATCAGATGAGATGAATTACGTTGAATTTGGACAAAAAATGCAGGAGGCAGGCGCAGAATTTATAACAATTCACGGGCGTACGCGCTCACAGATGTATTCAGGCAAAGCTGACTGGACAAAAATCAGAAAGTTAAAAGAAAACGTTGATGTTCCTGTGTTTGCAAACGGCGATATCACATCAATTGAAAATGCTATTGAATGTCTTGAACTTTCAAGCGCTGACGGGGTTGCAATAGGGCGCGGAGCACTTGGAGATCCGACACTTATCGGACGTATTGAACATTACCTGAGCACAGAAGAAAAGTTGCCTGTTCCGCCGCTTGAAAAACGGCTTGAAATGCTAAAATGGCATTTGGATGAAGAAATTAAACTGCGCGGAGAAAATGTTGCGAGAAAATTCATGCGAAAATTTTATCCTTACTATTTATCGGGTTTTGAAAATGCAAAAGTGTTGCGTTCAAAGCTTGTAGTAGAAGAAGATTACAATAAAATTATAAAACTTCTGACTACTGCAATCAGCTATTCTAGTTAATACCCAAATGTTATTTGAATATCTACACTTTCACCCTTATATTCATCAGGTAAAGGTCGAAAAGGAGCAGTTAGTTCAACAGCTTTCATTGCAGCCATATCAGCACGTGGTTCCCTTGAAGTTTTATATATTTTACAATCGAGTAATTTACCATTTTTGCCAACTTTTACACTTACTGTTACAGGCAGATATTCACAACCTTTAGGCGGTTCCCAATTCATTTTGCACCGCCTCATAAATTCTCTCATCCATGGTCCAAAATCAACATCATTACCTTTAGTTGTTGAACTTTGCCACATTGGCAAGACATTTGAATTATATTCATCCAAATGAAAAGTTTCTGCACTAACAGGCAGCATAAAAAGAATTAATAAAGCTATTATCAGAATATGCGGCACGCTCACATCCTCTCAGGAGCGCTAACCGCAAGTATATCTTCCAATGCGTTATGAAGAACTGTTTTTACACTCCAAACAAGTGCAATTCTTGCCTTCATCATTTCTTTATCATCAGATATTACACGGTTTGCGTTATAGAATGAATGAAATTCAGAAGCAAGTTCCTGAACATATCTGCAAATTGTATAAACTTGACGTGTTTCTGCCGAATTTTTAATAACAGATTTATATTCTTCAAGTTTTAAAATCAACTGTCTTGCAGTATCAATTGTCGGAAGCACCATTTCGGGTTTAAATCCGGTAATAAGTTCATTTAATTCATCTTCTGACATAGGAGCAGGAGATTTTTCTCCTGTTTCTGTATTAATTTTTTCAGCAATAACGTTTCTTAGAATTGAACAGGCCCTAGCATGAGCATATTGAACATAAAAAACAGGGTTTTCATCAGAATTTTTCTTCGCAAGTTCAATATCAAAATCAAGAGTTGTATCAATGTTTCTCATAGACATCCAGAAACGTGTTGCATCAACGCCAACTTCGTCAATCAAATCTTCAAGCGTAACCATATTTTTACGCTTGCCCATCCTGACTTCATTGCCGTCTATAACAAGATTAACAAGCTGGCCTAAAAGAACTTCCAACTTATTCGGGTCATAACCCAGAGCCTCAATAGAAGCTTTTACACGGGCAACATAACCATGATGGTCTGCCCCCCAGATGTTAATCATCCTGTCAAAACCGCGTTCCAATTTATCAATATGGTAAGCAATATCTGCCGTAAGATAAGTATTTGAACCGTCTGCTTTTTTAATTACGCGGTCTTGATCATCTCCGTAATCTGAAGATTTAAACCAGTCAGCACCGTCTTTTTTATAAATTTTACCGCTTGCTTTCAACTTATTAACGCATTCTTCAACTTTTCCAGATTTATGCAAAGATAATTCAGAATAAAAATTATCAAAATGAACTTTAAATTTATCTAATAAGTCACGCTGAACCTTTTCTTCATATTCTTTTGCAAAATCACATAAGATTTGTAAAGGAATAAGACTGATGTCATTCTGAACTTGTTTCAGTATCTCTTTATTACTATCAATAAAACTTTTAGCGACAGGGATTAAATAATCTCCGGGATAATAATTTTTTCTTTCAATTTCATCAGACGGGAAATCGACATCTTCACCCAGTTCCTGTCGAATTCTGATGGCAAGAGAGTTCCCGAGTTTTTGTATTTGAGAACCTGCATCATTTATATAAAATTCCTGATAGACCTCATGCCCGTAGAATTTCAAAAGGTTAGCAAGAACAGAGCCCATAGCAGCCCAGCGGCCGTGTCCGATATGGAAAGGTCCTGTAGGATTTGCCGAAACATATTCAAGGAT
>CALVEX010000137.1 GCA_944326655.1 Candidatus Gastranaerophilales bacterium
ATACTCTACGAACATTTGCTTCTTTCGGTAATTTCAGACAAAAAATCCAACAATGTTAAAATTCTCGAAGACTTAGGATTTGATATATATAAATCAAAGGTGCTTTTAGAAAAGCTTGTCCAGAGAAAAACAAAACGTCTTTACCATCCTGAACAGGATGATAATAGCGAATTTAACCAGAATAAAGCCAAAGAAACAGATAATATTTTTGACAGTAAAGAAGCTGCAAAAGTCTTTGAACGTGCTGTTGCTAAACTTTCGGCCTCAAACTATGAAATATTAGGCACAGAACAAATTCTTTCATCTATTCTTGAAGATAAGGACTCAGAACTTTCAAAAATCTTTGAAAAATACGGCGTAACAAGCGAAAATTTTGAGGAAAAACTTGAAAAAATCCAATCAAGACAGGCTGAATATGAAGGACGGCAAATTATTTTCACGCCAAACGCTTTTACGACTATGAATATGGCGCTGCAAACAGCCAAAGAACTAGGCTCGTCAGTTGTACTTCCCGAACACATAGTTTTAGGACTTTTAAAAACCAAACGTGGTATAGCTTACGACATATTAAAGGAGTTAAAAATTCCGGATGATGATCTGGCGCACAGTATAATTAAGCCTATTGAAAAGCAAATGCCGGAAACACTGACAATTCTCCGTCTTGCAAAAGAAGAAGCAAGACGTCTCGGAAGAAACATTGTCGGCACAGAAATGTTTTTGCTAGGAATTATCGGGGAAGCAACAGGAATAGGCGCCCGTGTACTTTCAGAACTGGAAATAAATATTAAAGATGCAAGAGCGGTTGTTGAAAGCCTTATCGGGTTTGGCAACGAATATTATGACACTGAAATTGTGTTCACGGAAAGAGCAAAAAGGGTTTTGGAAACTGCCTGGGAACTTGCCAAAAAAGACCATAAAGATAAAATAGAATCTGCGCATATGCTGCTTGCCCTGACAACAGAACCGGAGTCTCTTGCGATGAAAGCCTTGGAGCAGCTCGGTGTTGACGCTGTTGAAATTAAAGAGGGAGTGAAAAAATTTCAAGAGGCATAGGTGATTATTGAAACTGTAAAAGACTTTATAAAAAAAAATAATTTATCAGGGACATTTATCGTTGCATTTTCCGGCGGATATGATTCAATGTGCCTTTTAGATATTTTAAATAAATCAGGCTACGATATTGCCGCAGTACATCTAAATCACAACTGGCGAGGAAAAGAAAGCTTGGAAGATGCACAAAACTGTCTGGAATTTGCGAAAAAAAATAATATTAAATTCTATATGGAAACACTTGATGATACCGTTGAAAAAACAGAGACAGCGGCGCGGGAAGTACGGTATGAATTTTTAAAAAGATGTGCTGAAAAATTTAATTCCAACGTTGTATTTACCGCACACAATTTTGATGATAATGCGGAAACCGTTCTGTACAGAATAATAAAGGGTACCGGAACAATAGGGCTTCAGGGAATTGCAGAACACAGGGATATATTTTACAGACCGCTTCTGAAAGTTACAAGAGAAGAAATAGAAAAATATTGCAGAGAAAATGACCTGACTCCTAACATCGACAGTTCAAATTACAACACAAATTATAAAAGGAATTTCATCCGGCATAAAATTCTGCCTATATTAAAAGAGATTAACCCAAAGGTTACAGAAGCCTTAAATACCCTTTCCCAAATAGCGCATGACGATAATATATTAATTAATAATTATTTAACTTCAGACATTCTCAAAGCGTCAGAAATTGAACAAAAAAGAATTATATACAGGATATTAAACCAATATAATCTTGATTATGACAGAAAAAAAATTGATAATATCCAAAAATTCATATCCGAAAACAAAAATTCAAAATCCGGAAAAAAGATTTCACTAACAAACGGTTTGTGGCTTTTTGTAAGCGGCAAAAAAGCGGAAATTATAGAAGCAAAAGAAAAAAATTTTCAGGAAATAGAAATTACAAATACCGGAAATTATGATTTCGGCAAATACATCTTTTCCATTAACGAGACAAATGAATATCCGAAGATATTCCCGAAAGACAGCGAATTTAAGGCATATATTGAAACAAAAAACATAAATTTTAAGCTGAGACACCGGAAAGACGGGGATATAATTTTCCCGTTAGGTGCCGGAGGTTCTCAAAAATTAAAAAAATATCTTAACGAGAAAAAAATTCCGCAGCATGAGAAAGATGAAATAGTGCTTCTTTGCAGCGGGAATGAAGTCTTATGGGCTGCAGGCTTAGGGCTCAGCGGCAAGATAAAAGTTGTAAATAAGCCGACACATGTGGTAACATTAAAAAAGAGGTGAGGTTATGAATATTAATAATTTAAAAATTTTATTTACCGAAGAACAACTACAGGAAAGAATAAAAAAACTCGCAGAAGAAATGAATAAGTTTTATAACGGCGAAGAAGTTTATGCTGTATGCGTATTAAAGGGAGCGGTAATGTTTGCAACAGATTTGGTTAAGCACCTTGACATGCCTTTAAAAATGGAATTTATACGTCTGTCAAGCTATAACGGCAATACCTCAACTTCCGGAAAAGTTAACGCAGTTGACATTTCACTGCCGGATTTGAACGGAAAAAATGTTTTAATTATTGAAGATATCGTTGATACAGGGCTTACAGCAAAATTTCTGCTTGATTTTATGAACTGCAATTTTCATACCAAATCAACAAAATTTTGCTCGCTTCTGGATAAAAAAATTGCACGTGTAACGGAGGTAGAACCGGATTATTACGGATTTGAAGTTGACGACAAATTTTTAATAGGCTACGGTCTGGATTACGATGGATATTACAGAAATCTGAGATATATCGGCTATGCAGAAAAATCCGCCTTGGAGTAGATTGATTTGAATAAGTTTGAAAAATTTACTGAAATTATTGAAAAAATTTATGCCATAAATCCTGATGAAAATTTTGGAGATAAGGTATTCAAATTATTTAAAGAAGCAGTTGATTTTGACGAAGGATACATTTTTTTCTCAAATCCGGAAAGGCTTGAATACTCTTTTAATCCACGGGCAGCCTCTTTAAAAGAAATTCAGGAGCCGGCCTTAAAAGAAAATCTTGAGTTTAAAAATCTGGTCTTCGGAACAATTGCAATATCCGGAAAAGCTTTTACACAGGAAGATAAAAAAATTTTTAGAACATTTGCTTCAATAATATCAAATCTTATAAAAGACATTGAACTTACAAAAGTTGTAAAAATGCAAATTGAGGCGTTACAGCAGGGATATATAGAGACAAGAGAGCACTCTCAAAAAATTAAGGAAGCCGATAAAATTAAAACAAAATTCTTTTCCCATACAACGCATGAGTTGAGAACCCCGCTAAATTCTATTTTGGGATTTTCAGAACTTCTGGGTAACGAGTTTGCCGGAAAATTAAATAAAAAACAAAAAGAATATGTTGAGGACATAAAAATATCGGGAATTAATCTGCTCGGGCTTATTAATGAAATTCTTGATATGTCCAAAATTGAAGCTAATGCCATGAAATTAAATCTACAGACTTTTCAGGTATCTTTAGCGGTAAACGAGGTTATAAACACTGTTTCTCCGCTTATTATAAAAAAACATATAAATCTTTCTAAATTTATTGATAACATTACGTTAACTGCCGATTATCAAAAATTCCAGCAGATATTATTTAACCTGCTTGGCAATGCGGTGAAATATACACAAGAAAACGGGAAAATTGTTATTAAAGCAAAACAGGAGCAGCAGAATTTAATTTTAAGCGTTAAAGACAATGGAGCAGGAATAGATAAAAAACTTCAAAAAACAATTTTTAAACCTTTTACACAAGGAGACAAAATTGCTTCAAATTCAACAGGACTAGGGCTTGCAATTACAAATGAGCTTGTAAAACTTCATAAAGGCAAGATAACTATCAAAAGTGAGCCGGAAAAAGGGGCTGAATTTATTGTTTCAATTCCATTAGCACAAAAATGGGATTTATATCGCAGTTTACACTAAACAACATCTTGAATGTCACCCCTGAAATAAATTCAGGGCAGGCTCTGAACTTGTTTCAGGGTCTAACAATATAGAGATTCCGAAACAAGTTCGGAATGACATTATGACTGTATTTTGAATACATTTAGTGTAAACTGCGATATAAATCCCACAAGAATAATATTGATTTTTATATAAAATATGATATACTCTAATTTAAAGAGGGCTTTGAAGTATGGCATCAATAAAAGACGCTTTTGAAGAATCATTCCACGACCACCATGCGCTGTCAAAATGCATTATTTTTGCAATACCTGTTTATTATTGTGTTGATTTATACAGCAAAAGTGATGAATTTTTCTGGATAACGAGTGCAATTGTTTTTATTTTATTATTTGGTTTTCTGATAAAATGTACATCAAATGTGAGAAACGGAAAAAATTACGTTTTTCCTACCCTTAATATATTTTCAATGTTTTGGGCCGGAGTAAAAGGACTGGTTGCCCTTGGCCCGATAATTGCAGTCTGTTCATGGCTTGCCATTGTAGTTTGCAATTTTTTAAGCGGCTACTTCCCCGATCCGAATTCAATGAAAGTTTGGTATTTTATAGTATGGGGGCTTTTTGTATCATTTATGATGACCGGATATTTATGCTATGCAAGAAACTTTAAAATATCCGACGCATACAATTTGAAGACTCTCGGGAATTCCTGTGTTGACGTTTTCGCGGGAGTTCTTTTTATGATACCGCAGGTTTTAATTGTTGATGCAATAATTGTCGGCCCCATTACATACATTATATGGCTGTTTTTTGGGATACCGCATCCTATAGCTGTATTTTTCTGGAGTATGTGTCTTATCCTTAATCTTTCAATTGTAGGGCATTACCTTGCACAGATCGATTATGAAGCAATTCCTGATAACGAAAAAGAAAAAGACAGGCTTATTTAACCATTTCCCGCAATTTTTTAAGTTTGTCACGAATTTCT
>CALVEX010000138.1 GCA_944326655.1 Candidatus Gastranaerophilales bacterium
TTCAGCTAGAAACAGATCATTCAGAAATTTCAACGGAATATCTCGAAAAGATTGAAGATCCGGATATCACAATTGAAGAGCCTGTGATTATTACAGAAACAACGGAGGAGCCGGAAATTACGGAAGATATTATTTCTGAAACTCCTGTTATTCCAAATATTCTTGCAGATGATGAACCCGAAGAAGAAACGATTATTAATGAAATTCCGATTGATAACGGTGAGGACACAGAAATCAGCGATATTAAAGTTGAACCCCTCTATGAAAACGATGGAGAGGAAGAATTACCGGAAACAATTTTAACAGAAGAACCGGATATAGATTATTCAATGGATGAAATTGATGTTCAGGGCGATTTTACTGATCTATCTTCTTCAGATACAAATGATGATGATATTGTAGAACAGGTTGCAAAAGATGTTGACAAAGCGTTTTATGAAAAAATTGATAATAATGACGACCAAATATCTTTTGACGAGCCGGTTACAGATGAACTCACCGAGGATGATTTAAATTTAATTGATGATATAAATGCAGGTACGGACGGACATCAAATTGAGCTGAATGAATTTGCCGGAGATCCTCCTTCCGTACTGCCGATTTATCCGGCAGAAGATACAGATGAAAATGAAACACAGAATTTTGAACCCGGCGACAAGGTTTCAACTCCCAAATACGGGGAAGGTGTCGTCGAAAAAATGATTAAATACGGTAATAAAATGCTGTGTTCCATTGAATTTCCAAATATCGGAAGAAGGCTGCTTGATCCTTCAATGAGCGAAATTACCAAATTATCTTAATTTTTCTGCACCCTTTAAATATACAAATTTCGGAACAAAGCTTTCTTCGCAATTTAAAACAACAAGCACACGCAGACACATAGGCAAAGAGTCAGGAACGTCAAGCTCGTGAAAACACATCATGGCAGCATCTTTCCAGCCGAAATCAAGACGAGCAAATTTAGCGGGAAACGCTGCATTTAAGTCATCTGTTAATGTAAAAATCACATGAGAAATCATTTCCTGTTTAATATTGTTTGCCCTGACCATTTCCGACAAAAGTTCCAATGTCGCATTTTTAATCTCATAATCAGTGTTGGAACTTACAGTTATTGCACCTCTGATACCTTTTGTAACCATTTATTTTCCCTTTTATAACTATTTAACCGAAACGGATTTATGCAAACCGTTGGCCCAATCACGTGCAGCCATTTCTCCCTTTCCTTCAGGTTTGACTTTAACAAGCAAAATGCAATCTTTTCCGCAGCCAACTTCAACACCGTCTTTGCCGATCCTGATAAATTCGCCGCATTTACCGCTTTCCTTTAAAACGCGTGTTTCCAAAACCTTTATAATTTTTCCGTTATGAATAAAATAAGCAGACGGGAATTTATAAATACCGCGGACAAGGTTGTGAATTTCTTCTGCCGGTTTTGACCAGTCAATCATTGTTTCTTCTTTAGTAAGTTTGTTTGCCATACAAACGCCGTTTTCTGATTGTTTTTGCGGAGTTATTGAACCCGACACAAGGCCGATAAGAGTTTTTTCAATCAATTCCGGAGATTTCTCACTAATAATTTCAAATAAATCAACACAAGTCATATTGTCGGTAATATTAATTCGTTCTTTCAGGCAAACATCGCCGCAATCAAGCCCAAGTTCCGTAATCATTGTACAGATACCGGTTTCTTTATCGCCGTTTATTATTGCGCGCTGGATAGGATTTGCACCTCTGTATTTCGGCAAAAGTGATGCGTGGAGATTTATTGTCTCATATTTCGGAATATCTAAAACCTCCTGCGACAAAATTTGCCCGAAAGCAAACGTTACAAAAAAATCAGGATTTAAATTTTTTAGTTCTTGCTGAATATCTGGCTCTTTCCTAATGGATTTTGGCTGGAAAACAGGTAATCCTTTTTCAAGGGCAAACTCTTTAATCGGGGACATTGTCAATTTATGTCCTCTGCCGGCAGGCTTGTCAGGCTGGGCCACAACGGCAAGAACATTAATTCCCGAAGAATTATAAAGATATTCAAGAGATTTCAAGGCAATTTTTGGAGTACCGAAAAATACAATATTAATCATTTCCTTTTTCAAGCTCCTTGTCAATTTCAGGTTCCTGAATGAGTTTATCAGGTTCCACTGGCGGTAAATGATGCTTTGCAAGAATTTCATCTGTTTCAAACCTATTAACACAGTGGTCAATAAACAGAATTCCGTCAAGGTGATCATTTTCATGCTGAATAGCACGAGCAAGAAGACATCCGTCTTTAGCTTCCATAACAAACGGACGGCCGTGAATATCTAGCGCCTTTACCATTATATTTTTGTATCGTTTGACATCCGTATAAGCTTCAGGAAAACTTATACAGCCCTCCTGGGCAACAATTGCTCCGGATTTTTTTATGATTTTGGGATTGATAAAAACCAGAGGATTAAGCGGCTCATCATTTGTTGAAACATCCACAACAAAAACCCTGTAATTTACCCCAATTTGCGGGGCAGCCATACCTACACCGTTTTTTGCATACATAGTATCAAGTAAATCCTGAACAAGATCCTGAATTTTTCTTGAAACCTTATGAACCTCCTTTGAAGGTTCTCTTAAACTTTTTTCTCCGTATTGCAAAACTTTTTTAACAGCCATTTTTAATATCCTCAAAATAAATATTCCATACAATATTATACAATAAAAAAAGCTATCTGACATTAATGAATTTATGCACCTGCGGAATTAGTCTGACCTGTTCGTACTTTTCAAGAAATTTGTCAAGAATAACGGTTGAAAAATCAGAAGTCACAGCCATCTTGTCACCTGACATTTCCGGCTGTAAAATAAGTTCTATTCCGTATCTTTTGCCAAGTTCACAACAATCCGATATTTCATCATCAGAAATTTTGTCATTAAAAACTATTTTGGCGAATGTTTCCACTCCAATGCATACCTTAAAAAATTTATCATGGAATTTTACAGAATTTTTAATTCCCGTTGCGCTTTCAAGCTTTATGTCCGCCGAAACTATATCAATAAAAGGCTTAATTTCAAGGAATTTATCAGCCAAAGTTGCATTCGTTTCGAGGTAAACTTTTTTATTTATGCGGGGCAGAAAATCCTTCAGAAACTCGACAGACAACAGCGGTTCTCCGCCGGTCAGCGAGACAGAATGGATATGCTGATGAGCGTTCACGATATCTGCAAGAGCACAAGGGTCATATTCAGTATATCCGGACATCGAAGAAAATTCCGTATCACAGTAATTACATTTTAAGTTGCAGTTACAAAAGCGTATAAAAAGCTGTTTATACCCGACATAGGGGCCTTCACCCTGAATTGATTCAAAAATTTCTTTTATTTTAACCTTGTTCATTTAATAAATTCTCTCTGATATTTTCTGCCGACAATTTTTTCAACTTTTCATAAAGCCTGATTTCATCATCCGACAAAGAACAAGGAATTTCAATATGCACTACGACAATCATGTCTCCTGTTTTTCCGTTTTGCTTTAACCCTTGTCCTGCAAGGCGAAATTTCTGCCCGGAATGCGTTTTAGGAGGAATTTTTAAAGAAAGATTTCCCTCAAAGGCAGGAACGGAAATATTTCCGCCGAGCACAGCTTCAAAGGGCGTTACCGGTACATTATAAATGACATTACTTCCGTCAAACAGCATCCTTGAATTCGGGCTTATCTTTATTTTTAAATACAAATCTCCGTTTTTACCGCCGTTTTCTCCGGGATTACCCTCTGATGGAATTCTCAATTTGGTACCATTTTTAATATTTTTTGGAATTTTAACCGTAATTTTTCTATGCTCGCTTTTTTCTCCGGAGCCTTTACAAACGGAACAGGCAGAGCCGTTAATAAATTTTCGGCCTTTACAATTCGGACACTGGGTTGTGTGCATAACATTAACAACGCGTTCCGTTCCTCTGATTGCATCTTTTAGCGGAATTGAAATTTCTTCAAAAATATCATCCCCTTTTTTAGGTGTAATTTTTTCTTTTCTGGGTTTTGGTTTTGAAAATTCTTCAAATATATCGTTTATTTTTTTTGAAAACTCGGATTTTTCTTCTTTTTGTGCCTGTGTTTGCTTATTATATTCAGATTGTGCCTGTTTGGAAGAAGTAAACTTTTTTTCTTCCTGCTTATAAGTTTTAAAAAATCCGTTTATAGTATCATACTGTAATCTCTTTTTAGGGTCTGAAAGCGTCTCGTAAGCTTCCGAAATATCCTTAAATTGCTGAGCGCCGTCCGGGTTTACATCAGGATGAAATTTTCTTGCCAGCCTGCGGTAAGCCGCTTTAATTTCGGCATCCGAACTGTCAGGTGTAACTCCAAGAATAGAATAATAATTCTTCATACACTTATATATAATGAAGATTTAAAAATTTTCAACCTGCCCGCAAATATCACTACGGTATTTTTTTGTATCAAAGTTTACAAGCTCAATATCTTCATATAAATATTTTCTGGCACTTGAAAGAGTTTTAGCCGTTTTGGTAAGAACAAGAGTTTTCCCTGCAATTGTTTCATATTCAAGATATTCATTCTTCCTGACAGGGAAATGTGTTATATCAGAATCCACCATATCAAGTCCGCTTATTATGTTACCGGCCGAGCGGGCTGAAAGAACGCAGGAAACAGACGCATTATCCGAAACATTTATAACACGGTAATCATCCGCAAAAGAACCTATTGCGCATGCTTCAAATAGGGTTAATAAATTCTCATCAACAAGATTTAAAACAGCCGCGCAATCATGATCGGAAAGAAATGGTTTAAAATCCAAAACAACATATTTGCCGTCATCCTGCAACACACAATTAACACCCAAAATTCCCAGGTATGGCGTTCCTTTTTTTTGAAGTGATATTAAGATATTATCAACAACATTTGCCATTATTGAATTTTCAATATCTTTAGAAACCTTGTAATCAGGAGTAAAAGCGCCCACACCGTCTGTTAAAATTCCGCCGTCTCCGTTTTCCATAAATTTATAATTTGCAACAACGGCCATAGGAAGAGCATGATACCCGTCAGTCACAACATAAAGCGTAAACTCATGTCCATAAACATAATCTTCTAATATAACCTTTTTTTCATTTCTTGCAAACAAATCATCAACAAATATTTTTGCAGAAATAAAATTTGTACAGACAAGCCTGCCCTGCCCGCAGTTGTCAGCATCAGTACTTATAACCTGAGGCATAGAAGCTGTTTTTAAATAATCTGCCGCAAGCTGTGGCTTATCGAAAACAGCAAAACGCGGAGTTGGAATTCTCAATTTATATAAAAATTTTTTAGCGGCAGACCGGCTAAATGTAAATTCAGCACTCTTTGCACCCGGCGCAAAAATAAGCTGCTCATTAGCCTGAAACAATTCGGCTATATTATTTTTTATTGCAATTTCAGATGACACAACAGTTAAATTTATTGAATTTTGAACGGCAAAGGCCAGAAGTTCATCAATATTTTCTTCTCTTATATCAACACATTCTGCAATTTCTGCAATCACAGAATTACCGGGAGCAACAAAAATCTCGCATCCGTAACTTTTAAATTTTTTGACAAGAGCATATTCCTTTGCAGAAGCTCCGACAATTAAAATCTTTTTTCCACTATCTGACATAAAATTATTATATAACAAATTAATTAATTTATAAAGTATAATTTTAAGGAATTTATATCGCAGTTTACACCAAATGTCTCAAAAATACAGTCATAATGTCATTCCGAACTTGTTTCGGAATCTCTATGTTGTTAGGCCCTGAAACAAGTTCAGGGTGACGCTTTTTACCATATTTGGTGTAAACTGCGATATAAATCCCAATTTTAAAATTATTGTCCTCGGCTTGAGGGGAGGGGAAGGGGTGGGTGACGTAACCGGCCTGCCCGCCTACCGCCTTATCTTCCAATCTTCCATATATGAGATGCTGAAACGAGTTCAGCATGACGTGGGAAAAATATTCCCCTCCCTTGAGGGGAGGGGGTAGGGGGTGGGTGAGAAACGGTTATACGATTCTTAGCCTAAGTGTCATTCTGAGGGCAGAGCCCGAAGAATCTCATATTTTAGCTCAGAATGACATGTACCCTCTCCTTTATGCGTAAATATTTCATATTAACATATGATTTTATTAAGAAAAATTAAGATTTTTTATAATTTGTGATATAATAATGACAAAATTCAATTAATAATTAAATTTACCTTAGAAAGTGAGGTTAAGTAGAAATGGCAGGTATTGCAAATTTATTGTCACAAATGTTTATTCCGCAATCAACAGGAGTTACAGCACCTGTAAGGAGTAATAATCCTTACAGCAACAATCCTTTTGTAAGTTACAACGGGAATAATTTAGACAATTATGCTAAAAATTCTCCTGTTCGCGGCGGATATTTTGCCGGCTACTATAACGGGAAACAAAATATTGTCGGGCAGCGCCTGTTCATAGAGGTTTAAGCCCAAAACAATTGACTTTTTCAGGAAAACAGGTTATAATGGAAACAGTTATATTAGGGAAGTTTTATATAAATGAGAAGTAAAATACATCTTGGATTTACGTTATCCGAACTGCTCATAGCAGTTACAGTGGTTGGTATAATTACGGCTATAACAGTTCCGGCTGTAATTGCAAACTATCAAAATAAATCTATGCTTGCAATGCTTAAAAAAAACTTTGTTGAAATGCAGGAAAATTTGTTAGTTTTAAGCACCGAGCAGTATAATAAGAGTTTCTATCAATCAAAATTAGCAACGGATGTTGAAGCATTTATTGAGGAGTATTATAATGTAACATCAGACTGCGGAACAAATTCACCGCAGCCCTGCTTTGCAGACTCTTACCGTTCCCTTTCCGGCGGAGCATCAGATTTTAGCTGCAGCGGATACAGCGTGCTTCTCAAAAGCGGCAGTGCAATGTGCATAATAGCCGCAGAAGCTTCCGTAGCCGCCGATGAAGAAGCTGGTACAGAAGCTAAAGACAGTGTTCCTGCACATATCTACATTGATGTCAACGGGCCGGAGAAACCGAATATCGGCGGCAGAGATATGTTTTCCTTATATATATATGACTACTATAGGATTGATGACGGTGACGGAGAAACCTACATAACTGAAGATGATATTAATGACGGCACCGCATCTACGGATAGAGAGGATTTATTTACAAAGAACTGTAAAACATCAAGTACAGGAGTCGGCTGTTTTGGAAAAATCCTTAATGATGACTGGAAAATGAATTATTAGGAATAAAAGGAGATAATTATGAATAAAAAAAATGCATTTACTTTAGCTGAAATCTTAATTACATTAAGTATAGTCGGTGTTATAGCAGCACTGACAATGCCGACTTTAGTTATAAATTACAGAAAAGAAGCACAGGCTGTACAAATAAGAAAATTCTCCCAGGAACTTGCAAGTGCAATTGACATGTTTATAACGGCCGAAGGGAAAACAAGTCTGGCCTCTACATATATATTTGATGCCGGCGGAGTAGATAAGTTTGTGGGGGCTAACTTGAAAACTTCAAAAACCTGCGACTCGAATGATAAATCCTGCTTTGCTTCAAGTTATCGTTCTATCAGCGGAAACACCGGGACTCTAAGCTGTTCGGGGAAATCCTACGTACTTGCAAATTCAGCCGCTATTTGTATAACGGCCAATAAAAAAAGTGATGTAACTATGGTTGGACCAGATTCACACCTAAAAATTCTTATGGATACAAATGGGGCAGACGGATCAAACACCGGCGGCAGAGATATGTTTACATTCTATATACATAAGGACGGACAAGTTTACGGAGAAGCACCGGAAGGCAAACTAGAAGATCACGTTTCTTCGTGTAAATGCATAAACGGAATATGCGTAGGTAAGTGCGGATGCACAGACTCTCCGTTTGGAGATGGTTGTTATACTATGCTGGAAGCATCAAACTGGGAAATGAATTATTAGTAATAATTGTCATTACGAGGAGGGCTGTGCCCGACGTGGTAATCGCATTACACTCGGATATTCACGATTATGCGATTGCGACGGTCAGTATAACATGTCCCCTCAAGAGATATTTCTAGTAAAAATTAACAAAATTTAACACTGGCACTGTGGTAATAATTATGGTTCCCCCGGCGCAGAGTTGTTTTTCAGGATTTTAAAAACAATATTAGTTAATTGTCTAG
>CALVEX010000139.1 GCA_944326655.1 Candidatus Gastranaerophilales bacterium
AAATATGTTGAATTTGACGACAAATTCATTGATGCATACAGAAACACCGGCGGTTTTGATATCATCGGCTCCGGCAGAACAAAGCTTGAAACCGAAGAACAGTTCCAAAAATCCTGGGAAGTCTGCAAAAAATTAAACATATCCGCTGTTGTAATTATCGGCGGGGACGACTCTAATACAAACGCAGCGCTTCTTGCCGAATGGTTCGTTAAAAATAATGCCGGCATTCAGGTTATCGGATGCCCGAAAACAATTGACGGCGACCTGAAAAACGACCAGATTGAAATTTCTTTCGGCTTCGATACTGCGACAAAAACTTATGCAGAACTTATTGGAAATATCCAGCGCGACGCAAATTCTGCTAAAAAATACTGGCACTTTATTAAAATTATGGGAAGAAGTGCATCTCACGTTGCTCTGGAAGCTGCTTTACAGACACAACCAAATATTACTTTGATTTCCGAAGAAGTTGAAGCTAAAAAAATGTCTCTGGAAAGCATTATAAATTACATGTGCGACATTATCGTTAAACGTGCAAATGTCGGTAAAAACTTTGGTATTGCAGTTATTCCGGAAGGTTTAATCGAATTTATACCGGAAATGAAATCAATGATTTCAAATCTTAACGATATCATGGCTTCTTTGGAAACCGATCCGGATTTTGTTAACGCTACAACAATCCGCGATAAATTCGACATTGTTGAAAACAGACTTGAGCCTGCCAACGCAAAAGTTTACAGCACATTACCGGTTCTTATAAAAGGCCAGTTATTAGCTGACCGCGACCCGCACGGCAATGTTCAGGTTTCTAAAATCGAAACTGAAAAATTGTTGATTGAAATGATTTCAACAAGATTAGATGAATTGAGATCACAGGGTGATTACATCGGCAAGTTTAATCCGCAGTCACACTTCTTCGGTTACGAAGGCAGATGCGCATTCCCGTCAAACTTTGACGCTGATTACTGTTACTCATTAGGCTTTAATGCTTTTGCATTAATCAGCTTCGGATTAACAGGATATTTGTCATCTGTAAGAAACCTTACAGAATGTGCCGACAAATGGATTGCAGGCGGTGTTCCTCTTACAATGATGATGAATATGGAAAAACGCCACGGCGAAATGAAACCTGTAATTCAAAAAGCTCTTGTAAAACTTGACGGTCCGGTATTCAAACAGCTTGAACAAAACAGAGAAGACTGGGCAATAAACGACAGATATTTGTTCCCAGGCGCTATTCAGTACTTTGGTCCGTCATGCGTTTGTGACGTTACAACTTGTACTTTGCAGCTGGAAAGAGCTAAAGAACTTGTAAATGTATAAATTAATATATTACACTAAAACTGAAACAGCTCCCTTAAATTAAGGGGGCTGTTTTTTAATAATATTTACAATAAAAATACATTATGCTAAAATCACCATGCAGGGTAAGCATCAGCTTTTCGCTTCGCACACACAATTTACGAAGAAATTGGCGAAGAAAGGAGGGCAATTACTATGAATATTAGACTAATAGTAAAAATCGCTGTCACTGCAATGATAGCGATTTTACAAATATTATTACTAATATTGTAGGGTGCGAAGAAGCCTTTAACACCACTCTTAAATTGTTAAGGGCTCAACCCTGCACTTATATTATTTACGATTTTTTCATATTTGTCAAGCCCGGTCGTCAAAATTCAAAAGTTCCGGCAAATCTATATCCAATGCTTTAGCAAGTTTTTGTAGAGTCCAAAAATGATATACAATTTCTCCGTTTTCAATTTCTTTTAGTCTGCCCTCCGTCATAAATGTCCGTTTTGCAAGCATGCTTTGCGACAGGCCGCGTTTTTCTCTGTAAAACTTTATCTTTTCTCCAATTTTTTTAAATCCGTTCATAATACTTCCCGTCAACATAATGATATATTTTAAATAAATTGCCCACTATTTTTTATTGAAATATAATATATTTATGAGAAAGTTTGATTTTTTCAGACAGTTCAGGGATGCTGTTTTAATATTAAATAAAAAGCAGGAGGTAGTTTACAGAAACCACACATTCAAAAGGTGGTTTAAAGATTTTACGAACCTTAAAAAACTTTCCCACAACACAGGTTTCGACATCTGCCCGCTGAATTCTGAAAATATTGAAATCTATTCACCTGTTTACCACGCAATAATTTCCAAAGAAAATTTCTTTGCAAGAATTTCTTACCAGTCCGAACTCAACAGAATTTTTTACTACGACTTGCAGGCAATAAAAAAAGGGAATTACACAATAATATTTTTCACAGACGTCAGCGCTCAGAATAAACTCAAAGATGTCTATAAAGAAAATGAAAAATTAAAAGAAAAGTACGAAAAACTTCTTGAAGAAAATGAAGATCTTCAAAAAATTAAACAAAAAGCACAAAGCCAAGCCATCCGAATTGCGCTCATAAACAAAGTTTCCAATAACATAAGAGAAAGCATTGATATTTCACAAATTCTTCAATCCGCACTGAAAGAACTTTCAACAATGTTCAGTGCATATAAAGCTTATTATGCAAAAGTAAATAAAAACACCTTTACCATAAAAGAAATTTACGGGGATAAAAAATCAAAAGTAAATCAGGAAATAGAATTTGATGAAAAAACAATGAAAACTATTGCAGCAAAAGAGATTTCAACATGTAATACCCTGACAGAATACACAGATGCAAAACCTTTTAAACAACCTGTGCTTAGAATAGTTGTACCCGTTCATCATATGCAAAACCTAATGGGAGTCATAGTTTTACTCAGTCGTCAAAAACGGGAGCTGACAGAAGAAATTGAAATTCTTGAGGCAATATCATCACAATTATCCAACGCAATTACCCGCGCAGAACTCTATCAAAAAAATATACAGACGGTTGAAGAACTTAAACATACATTAAAAGAATTAAAAGAAACACAAATTCAACTCATCAATTCGGAAAAAATGGCATCTTTAGGCCAGCTAGTCGCCGGCGTTGCTCATGAAATTAATACCCCTGTCGCCTCCATAAAATCAAATAACGCAATAGCCGCAAAGCTTCTCAATTCAATAGAAGACGCCGAATTAAAAGAGATGCTCACAGAGCTTAATAACATTGATAAAGAAGCCGTAAGCCGTATAAGCAATATTGTAACTTCTCTGAAAAAATTTGTCCGTCTTGATGAAGCAGAACTACAGGAAGCAGATATAAATAAAGAACTGGATTTAACTTTAGAACTTATCAGACATGAAACAAAAAACAGGATAAATATAATAAAAAATTACGGCGAAATCCCCGTGATTAAATGCTTTCCGAACATGCTCAACCAGGTATTTACAAATATTTTAATCAACGCCTGCCAGGCAATAGAAGGCGAAGGCACAATTACAATAACAACCGGCTACAAAGACAAAAACCTAATTGTAAAGATAAAAGACACAGGCCACGGAATTCCTAAAAATCAGCTCGACAAGATATTTTCCGCCGGATTTACAACCAAAGGTGCGGGCATTGGAACAGGGCTCGGCCTTGCAATCTGTACAAAAATAATAGAAAAGCATAACGGCAAAATTATTGTAAACAGTGAGGTTGGTAGGGGCAGCGAGTTCATTATTACTATCTGTAGTGAGTAATATTTGTAAAGAAATATTACAAATTTGATTAATATATATTTGAATGACACCTTTTATTAAAAAAACAAATACAATGATTTTAAAAAATATTTGTCCTATTCAAGCACAATATTAAAAAATATGTTATAGTACTAGTATAAAGTGTTAGTTTTACCCTTAAAAGTTTTTTAACCCGTAACTGCACTTCTCTAAAGTAAAATAGACAATCGTTAAAAATATTATGTTAACAAAAATTAATACAAATAGTTAAAAAAGGCAATATTTTATTCACCAAATTTTTTATATATTAGTGTAGTGTAATTAAATATTGTGCGTCGGAGGAAAGTGAATGACAATTAGTGTGAACAGCAAGAAAAAACAAGTTAAAAAAACTTTTGATGAATTATTGGTAGATTTGAAAACAAGTAATTCTGAAAAGGTAAGGTATAATGCTGCGCGTGTTTTAGGCGAAATGGGCGATTCCAAAGCTGTTGAACCGCTTATTGATGTTTTAAAACACGATAAAAACGGTTCTGTAAGACTTTATGCAGCCCGTGCATTAGGTGAATTAGGCGATTCTAAAGCAACAATTCACTTAATTGAATCATTGCGTGAAGACAGAAACGTTGACGTAAGAGTTCGTGCAGCCCGTGCTTTAGGCCGTTTGGGCGGTGAAATCGTTGTTGAACCGCTTGTTGAAGCTTTAAATGACGAAAATCCACAGGTTTGTATTACAGCAACTGATGCTTTAATTGAAATCGGAGATGTTGCAACTGATGCTTTGATTGCTTCATTGGATCATGAAAAAGTTAATGTACGCTGCGATGCAACCCGTGCTTTGGGCGAAATCGGAAACAAAAAAGCTGTTGATAAGGTTATCAATATGTTGTATGACGAATGGGTTAACGTAAGAATTTACGCTGTAACATCATTAGGCAAACTTAATGATACAAAAGCAGTTCCTGCATTGATTGATGTTATGAAAAACCGTAATGAAAATGAACTTGTCAGAGCAGGAGCAGCAGCAGCATTGGGAGTACTTCGCGACCAGCGTGCATTGCTTCCTTTGAGAGAATTGATTATGGAAGCTGAAGAACTCGGCGAACTCGAAGATACAGCTTTGAAATCATTCAAGAAAATTATGGCAGCCAACTGGCAGTCAATACCTGGTGCAACTGCCCAGAAAAAACCTGCAAATACATTTGCTTAAACTTAATCTTTTCATAAACTAAAACAAAAAGGAAAAAAGCCGGCTTTTAATTTAGAGGCCGGTTTTATTTTTCATTCATATTGCTACCCACCCATTCCCTCCCTGATTAGGGAGGGATAAAGGGAGGGTAACTTAAAAAAAACATTTTATATATTTATAACTAAATATTGATAAATCTCAATGAAATTTAATATTTATATCTGTATAATTAAAATTTAACGGAGAAATTATATGGATATAAAACAAGAACTGCTGAAACTTATGCACAAACACAATGTAACAATTGAACAGGTTGCACAAATTACAAACATACCATATAAAAAACTGCAAAAGAGCTTCAGTGAAGACAAAATCAAATATAAAGATGCAATAAAAATTCTTGATGCTTTAGGATACAAAATTGTATTTACAAAGGTTATTTAAAATAGTATTCAATTTCTGTATCAAGATCAAGCTTTTTTGCGTCCGGGCGAAAAATACGTGATTTCAAGCCCATTTTGGCAAGCCTGTATTTCAGGCTTACTGCCAGAACACCAAAACCGTATTTGCACGAACGTATAAAATTAATTGATGAAGCTTCTTTGAAGTACTTTGTAGGACAGGAAACCTCGCCTATTTTAAAATTGTTATAAAACAAAAGTGCAATCATTTCATTATCGAAAATAAAATCATCATCACACTCGCCAAGCGGCAATGTTTCGAGAACTTCTTTTGTAAACCCTCTGAAACCCGTGTGGTATTCGGTCAATTTTTCACCCGTGAACAGGTTTTCAAACCAGGTTAAAAATTTATTTGCAATAAATTTATAAAGCGGCATGCCGCCCTTTAGCGCAGAATTTCCGAGCATTCTTGATGCCAGAACAGCATCATATTGACCGAATGCAATCATACAAACTAGTGCAGGAATAAGTTTAGGCGTATATTGATAATCCGGATGAAGCATTACAACAATATCAGCCCCGGCCTTCAGGGCAGCTTTATAACATGATTTTTGGTTGCCGCCGTAGCCTTTATTTTCTTTATGAACAATAGTTGTAATATTTAATTCTTTAGAAACAAGTTTTGTATTATCCTGCGAGTTATCATCAACCAGAATAACCTCGTCAACAAACGGCTTGTAAATTTCATCATAGGTTTGTTTCAGAGTTTTTTCCGCGTTATATGCAGGCATTATAATAACTACTTTTTTATCGTTTATCATAACTATATTATAAAACAAAAAAGGCGCTAAAAAAGCACCTTTTTTGTTCATTTCCTATTAATAATTATTCTTCAACAGCTTCAACGGCTTCTTCTACAGCGCCGGCATCTGTTCTGATTGAAGACTTGTCTGTGCCTAAGCTTTTATCTTTAAATTTTTGAACCTGTCTTGCGAGTTTATCAGCCAAAAGATCAATACTTTCATACATAGATTCGCCTGCTTCTTCACAGCGGACAACTCCTGTATTCATTTTACAGCTGACTTCTGCAACGTGTTTGCCGGAAGCTGCGGGGTTTTTAATGACCGACAAAACAACATCAATCCCCTGGATTTGGTCATAATGATTAGCTACTTTGCCAAATTTTTCTTTCACATAAGCCTTAATAGCATCAGTGATTTCAATGTTTCTTCCGTTAACATAAATGTGCATGGGTGAACCTCCTATAACATACTGCTTGTTTATTATAACATATATTTTAGGATTTTTAAAGCCTTTTCAGCACATTTTTGCAAAAATTACATAAAATTTATAAAATAATTAATCTTCAATTATAAACTGCTGTAATTCTACGTTCGGAGTACCGATTACGCGGACAAGTTCAAGCACTGAAGCCTTCATCTGGCATTTTTGGGATGAACCGCTGAAGAAATCCCTGTAAAAACAACCTTCGCAATTACATCCTCTTTTATAACATTCCAAAGCTGTCGGCGTCCATCTTCTTACTGCAACAGCTCTACCCATATCCCTACTTCTAAACAATTTATCAAATCTCCAATTAAAATATCCTACCCAAGTATGGCAACCATGACAGTCTTAACCTGTCAAAATCCCCATTAGAGATGTGTTTCACCTCTTTAATTTAATTATAAAAAATAAGGAAATTATTTCAAGGGCGAAACATGAGTTTATTAACATTTGTAACAACCACCGTAATCAATACAATACAGCCGTTTTTCAAAAGTCAATCATGCTAAAAATCAAGCTGTCACATGGTTTGCGGATTTAAAATCATGCAATCATGCTCATGGCATGGTTTTTCATGATTTAATTTTTTATTAAGAATTGTAAATTCTTTAGTGTTCATGCCTGTTTCACGGGAATTTATATCGTAGTTTACATTAAAAAATTCAAAAAAACTGACACCCTAAAATAATTTCAGGGAAAGCTCTGAAACCGTTTCAGCTCTCATTTTTGAGAGATGCTGAAACAAGTTCAGCATGACAGGATTACACACATTTGCCGTAAACTGCAATATAAGACCGGACGCGCATGCCGGAAAATCTAAAAAACAGCTTTCAATGCCAGAATTAACAGAATTATACCGCCTGAAATTTCCAATAATTTTGACGGAAGTTTTTTAAAAAAATTCCCCAGCCAAAAACCGGACAAAGACAGAAAAACAGACGCTAAACCGATTACAACTGCCGGATAAAAAAGCGGGGTTTTGGTTAAATGCAAGTTAACGCCCGCACCGAGGGCATCAATACTTGTTGCAAGCCCCATGCCTAACAGGCATTTTAAGCCAATACAGCATATACTGTCTTCTTTTTCCTGAAAAGCTTCATAGATAAATTTTATCGCAAGCGCCGTAAAGATTGCAAAAACAACCCATTTTGCAAACGGCTCAATATATCTGCTGACAGATGCCGCAAAAAAATATCCGATACAGGGCATAACTGCCTGAAAAGTCCCCATAGTTAAAGCAAGTTTTAAAGAATTTTTAACTCTGGAAGATGTAAAAATCAACCCCTGGGAAAATGAAACCACAAGGCAGTCAACGCCTAGTGCCGCAGCCAAAAATATTACTTCAATTAAGTTCAACTTCCACCTCAAACAGTCTGTTCCAGGGGAACTTATATGATGTATTATAATTTACGCCCAGCTTTTCAAAAACAATTTTTTCAAACGGTTTCATTTTTTCCTTAATCAAAACTTCATCAGGTTTTTCAAGACACTGCCTTACATTTGCCTGATAAGCCCAGTCATCAAGAAAGCGGACAGCCTGCAATCTCTTAAATATGCATTCATTATATAAGCCTGACTTCTTCTTGCCTTCCTGCGCTCCTGACCTCCATTTAACAACAGCAGCACAGATAAGACTGCCGAGTGTGTTTGCGGAAGTATTCCAGCCGGAATATCCGTAAAAATTATCGTCAAACCCTTTTTCAAAAAGCTTTTCCGCAAATTTGTTATCCGCACCGTTTGCAAATCTGACATCAGCAATCATATAAGGTTTGTCCGGGATTTGCCATTCACCCGTATAAGATGCTGTCGGAACTTTCATAACTATCTCGCCC
This sequence comes from Candidatus Gastranaerophilales bacterium, assembly GCA_944326655.1. Lineage (GTDB taxonomy): Bacteria > Cyanobacteriota > Vampirovibrionia > Gastranaerophilales > Gastranaerophilaceae > Stercorousia. Next base: position 8,299 of record CALVEX010000139.1, read on the forward strand.
TGATGTTTTTCAAAATTATTTACATACAAAATAATATCAGCTTCGTCCGTTTCGCAGATTTCACATCCAGCAAGCTCCAACTGGCCTTTCACGGAATTTTCTATTGAAACATCCTCGTAATTGGAGATAAGATTTTTGTATTCAGGTGCAAAAAATACAGGAGCTGTTTTAAGTGAAGGGTGAAGGGTGAAAAGTGAATTGTCATTTACAGCACGCGCCAAAAGTGTCAAAGGAATTTCATCAGCACCGGTTTTGACAAAGCCGCCGGATTTTTGAAGTTCAAGTGCTTCTTTGACATTAAAACCGTATTGTGCACAATCATCTTTCGAAAACACAAGAGTATTAAACAAACCCTGCTTTTGAAAATCAAGATAAATTCTATTTATTTCAAAATTACGTTTTCGTGTTTGAAGATAATCATCCAGAATATCCTGAGGAATATCAGTATCAGCTTTTCCGTATTTATGGAAATTATATGAGTATTCAAAAATCTTTTTTCCCCATAAATTCCAATACTCTTTTTCCTCCTCGTTAATATTGTTATTAGAAATACGCATTATACTCGAAAATGCATAAATTTTCGCCTGTTTCTTTTCAAGAATATCGCGCAGTTTATAAACTCTATGTTTTATTTCCTCTAAACTGTCCGGACATCTTCTTGAAGAAATAAGCCCGCCGTAGGCAACAGTATCAAGGCTCAAAATAACTGCATCGACTTTTTCCAAATTTTCAAGCCATTCAAGAATTTGTCCGGTATCAGCATACTTTGTCAAATCCCCGAGCCACTCCCTGCAGGGCATAAAAAGATTTATGCCTTCATCAACCGCGCAAATTTGTTCCGGAAGGGTATAGCACACAGGTCTGTTATCTATAGGAATAAAAGCTATGTTCATAATTTCATTATATGTTAAGATTGAATTTAAGCAAAAAGGTAACAATTTATGAAACAGAATAAAACATTCAGCAAAGAGCCCAAAAACATTCAGGCAATGTTCAATCTCATTGCGGACAAATACGATTTAATAAACAAAGTTATGTCATTTGGCACCCAGAATTACATAAAATACAAAAGTATAAAAAAGCTGGGCATAAGACCGTTTGCCAAAGTAATTGATCTTTGCTGCGGCACGGGCGATCTTTGCCGGATAATAAAACAAATTGAACCGGCTGCTGATGTAACAGGCATAGATTTTTCCGATAACATGCTTGAAATTGCACGTAAAAAAGATAAAGACAAAACAGTTCAATATCTTCGCGGGGATGTGACAAATCTTCCCTGCCCCGGTAATACATTTGACTTTGCCGTAATGGGTTTCGGTTTAAGAAATATCCAAAACGCAGAAAAAGCCGTGGAAGAAGTTTACAGAATTTTAAAACCCGGCGGGTGTTTCATGCATCTTGATTTCGGAAAACATAATTTTTTGAGTAAAGTATATGACATGACAACCCCTTTGATAATAAATTTTTTGAGCGAAAATAAATCGGCCTATTCATACTTAATTAAATCAAAACAGATTTTTCCCGAACCGGAAGACTTAATCAAAGATTTTGAAAGCAAAGGATTTAAACTGAAAAAACGGAAAGATTTTCTCCTCGGTGTAATTTCAATGCAGATAATGATTAAATAAAATATATAATTATCCCTTGCGTACAGAACTGCGATTCTTCGCCTAACTGTCATTCTGAGGGCATAGCCCCGAAGAATCTCATATTTTAGGCTCAGAATGACAAATTATGCCATTTTTGTGTATATCAAGGAAGATAATAGGAATAAATATATTTTTAATTAAGCCTGCCTTCTTACCCTTCTCCTGCTCAATACGTTCTGTATTGATTACCGCCCTTTATACTATCAAGAATACCCTTAAAAGAAGTTTCCAAAATATAATCAATGGCATCCTGTGTTTCATAGGCTATATGCGGAGTTATAATTACATTGTCCATTTTGGCAAGCTCTTTTACAATTTTTGCTTCCTCAAGACATTTCAAATCATTATTAAGCTTTTTAGCAAACTGGCTGCAGCGGAAACTCAACTGCTCGCATATAACAACATCTAATGCGGCACCGCCGAGTTTATGATTTTCCAATGCCTTATATAAAGCAACAGTATCTAAAATTTCACCGCGCGATGTATTGATTATGAAAGCAGAGTCCTTCATCATATTAAACTGTTTTTCCGAAATCATATGGAAGTTATCGCCGGTATAAGGCATATGCAAAGATATAACATCAGACTGTTTTAATAACATATCAAAATCAACATATTGTATGTCATAATTTGAAATCAATTCCTGTTTTTGTGTTATATCATAAGTTAAAACATTCATCCCGAATGCTTTTGCCAGTTTACAGACGGCAGCTCCTATCGCACCTGTACCCATAACCCCGAGAGTCAGCTTTGACAAATCCCGTCCCAAAAAATTTGAACAAGATTCATTTTCCGACAAAATATAACGCGACGCCGGAACAATTTTTCGCACAAGCGAAATCATTAACCCTATTGTGAACTGTGCAACAGATCTTGAGCCGTAGCCCTCAACATTAATTACAGCGATATTTTTGGCCTCCGCTGTTTTTAAATTTATATGATCCACACCGGTTGAGCGTGTAGAGATAATTCTTAAATTTTTAAATGCATTTATAACGTCTTCTGTGACCTCGGAATCAATAAACACACTTATAACCATTGTATTATCCAGCTGCTCCTGCGGCAGACTTTTTACTGAATCCTCATTCAAACTTTCGCTGTAAAAAGTTATATCAAAATTTTCAAGTCTTTTACTTCCGAAAAAATTTCTCTCACTTTCACGGTAATCAAACACCAACATTTTTATAGACATTTTAAAGTTTCCTCCTGACGCTATTATCCCCTAAATTGACATTTATTCTATTACACAAAAGTACATAATTAAGGCACAATTAATTAATATAAAGTTGAATGAAACAGAAGTTAAAAAAGTTTATTCTGAAATTGAAAGGAAAAAAACCAATGAAACACGATTTGATAATACGCGAACCTGATTTGTATTTCGACAGTATCCATAATGAATTAAACAATTTTTTAAGGGACACTCTTCTAATTCACTCTATGGCAAACCCTTTAAATGTAAAAAAAACATCAGTATGGCGTCCTGCAATTGAATTTAAACAAAACGATAAAAATTATACAGTAAAAGTTCAGCTTCCCGGCGTAAAAAAAGATGATATAGAAGTCGAGCTGGATAACGATTTTATGACAATAACAGCAGAAATTCAGGAAGAAGCCGAAGAAAAAGAAGAAAAAGAAAAAAATGAACGCTATCACACATCTGAATTTCGCTATGGCAAATACCAGCGAACAATATCATTTGACCAGCCGGTAAAAACCGAAGAGGCGACAGCTGTTTATGATAAAGGTATTTTAAAAATAAAAATACCAAAACTGCTTACCGAAACAAAAACACCGCAAAAACTTGAAATAAAAGAAAAATAACTTTCAACTTCGTATCTCAAAGCCGGATCATCCGAGATATTTTCGGGCCCGGAGAACACAGCCTTAAAAAAGGAATGTACATCTGTGTTCGTATTCGAAGCAGATGATAGTGATAATCTGCACCATTTCCGGGGCATAAGCGGCGGGATACGGACGATTACCAGACAGGTGAAACCTTCCCTGAAAAAACTTCCGAATATATTTTATTTTAGCGGATAAAGGGAGGTAAAGCGCATCAGCGCAGCCCTGAATGACGGTAATCGGCGAACACGGAGAACAATAGTTCTCCGTGTTTTTTTTAGAAATTCTATATAAAAAACGTAATTATCCCTTGAAATACACAAAAATTAAAATAAATTGGTCATTCTGAGCCCAAAATATGAGATTCTTCGGGCTCTGCCCTCAGAATGACGGGCGAAGAAACGCATTACTATTCTGTACGTCAAGTGATAATTACATTTTTTAGTTTATTTTTCATATAATCACAAAATGCAGTATATTTATTATCGTAATCTTTATACCTGTTAATAATAAATTCAATAGCCCTGCTGTCTTGAATTTGCATGTCATAAGGAATTTGAATAACATTATCAACATCTACACGCTCGTTTGTTAAAAGAATTAGCCTAAAAGGTTTATTTCCTCTTTTGTTTTTTAATGCCTCGTATAACCTTGTTATATCGGCGGCTTCGGGAACGTTGGTGTAGTTTGAATAAATATAATAAACTATTTTTTCCGATTTTTGAATTCGAAGGAAATTTTCTATTCGCTTCAGGTAGCGTTTTTTAAATTGGCGCATAGTTAATTTACCATCATGAGGAAATGCATCAAGGTCTATATCTTTAAAAAAGTCCGAAAAATCATTTTCAATCAGGTGGATTGTCCTTTTTATATCTGTTGAAAAATATAAATCAAAAGGACAGGATTTTTCTCCGTAAAACCGCCGGGGTTTTAACCCCGCAGCCACAGCCAACGCCCTTGATAAACAACTGCTTCCTAAAGAAACAATATAATAGTTTGAATTTTTAAAGCGTCTGTAATCATCCAAAGAAAACCAGAATAAAAATTCCCGAATAAGTTTTCTGTTTTTCGAAGGGATTATCCAGAAAGTGAGGAGTTTACAGATAATCATTTTTAGTTTGAGCGGGTTGACCATTGTTGTCTCCTTTTATGTATAAATTGGTAATTTAATTTCCTTTAGATTGTTTTAAATATCATTTATAAGCGTATAACAACTAGTGCTAAGCTTGCAACTTTATTACAAATAATCAATTTAAAACTTATTATTAATATATGAAAAATGAACCAAACCAAATAAAAGTTATTGTTGGCGAAAATATTAAAAAATATAGAAAATTGCGGGGAATTTCACAAGAGCAGTTGTCTGAATTAGTTTCGATTAGTACATCTGCAATGAGTTGTATTGAACGTGGCAAATCTTATCCCGAACCCGAAACGTTAGGCAAAATAGTTAATGTGCTGAATATAGAATTAAATAAGATATTTATTGATAATAGCATTAAAAATTATGATACTGCATTAGAAGATTTTAATAAACGTTTCGATTTGATTAAAAAAGATAAAAATAAATTTGAAATTCTATACAGTGTTTTGAAGGTGTTAAGTTAATTTAATGGAAGATAAGGAAAAAGCATATTGCATAAGAATTGGCTCGATTATTAGAGGTATAAGAAAAAAACTCACAGGCAAGAGTCTATGTATATTTGCATACGAAAATGACATTCCACGCTCTACACTTTCAAGATTAGAACGTGGTGAG
>CALVEX010000140.1 GCA_944326655.1 Candidatus Gastranaerophilales bacterium
GTTATTGTACTGTCGGGTTCAATGGCAGAATTTGTCAATATCGATTATATTGAAGCAGAAGCTAATAAACAGATTGTCACTACTCCTTTTAAGGTTGTAAAAGCGTCTGCCGGAAATTATTCCGGCATGATCGGTGCTGCTCTTCTTGCATTGGGGGTAAAATAGCGTGGGAAAGTCCAAAAAGCGTATTATCTATAAGGGTAAAAATCTGCAATTTACAAATCTTACGCGGGAAGAAGCCGTTAAAACAACCGCCGGACTTTTAAAGACTGATAAAAAGCAGGCTTATTCACTTATAACTCTTTTTGGATTGACGGCGGAAGAAGTGCTTGAAGCCGGTGCAAGCTATGAGGATGTAAAAGGAATGGAAAGTCTTCTCGGATGATTAAAACTATTTTATTCTGGCTTGAAAATTCAAGAATTTTTTCGCTTCCTATGACCTTATTATCCTGGCTTGTAATCTTTGTTTATGCGCTAAAAGAAGGCGGAAATATTTTAAACGGAATTGTTGCATTGGCGGGAATTTCTTTTGCACATCTTGCAACAAATTTGTTTGATGATTACGTTGATTATAAAAAAGTTAATGAAAATTCCCAAAAATGCAAATGTGCTTATATAAAAGAGGGGAAAGCAGCATTAAATGATGTTTTAAAAGTAGTTATAATTTATTGTGTATTTGCTTGTCTTGCGGGGCTGTTTCTGTTGTTCAGATGCGGTATGCCTGTTATAGGGCTTGCAATAATAGGCGGAATTATTACTTTAATCTATGCAAAACTTTCACAAAATGGTTTGAGTGAAATTGCTGTAGGTATAGCTTTCGGCCCTTTGCTTTTTGAAGGAGTTTATTTTGTAATGACAGGGAGGTTTTCTCTTGTCGTTCTAATTATGTCGCTGGCGGTTGTAATGTTTACAATCGGGCTTCTTTATGTACATACACTTTTGGATTTTGAGGGCGATATGTATGCACACAAAAAGACTCTGGTCTGCCGTATAGGGAATAAAAACAAAGCCTTAAAAGGTGTTTTTGTTGTTTACGGATTGGGATATATTTTTACTGTTATTCTTGCTTTTATTCTGGAAAAATATTGTATCCTGTTTACGTTTATTCTGCTTCCGTTTGTTTTTGATATTTATAATTCCCTGAAAAATTATACCTGCGGGGAAGATACAAAAGAGTTTTATTTCAGGCTGTTAAAAGCAAGAAATCTTATGGTCTATTATTCGCTATTAATTACATTATTTTTACTATTTTAATTTTTTGTAAATTATGTTATTCTTATAATATAAGAAGTAAGGGACATCAATGGATAGCACAAATCAGTTATTAAAACCTTTGACAACAAAGAGAAATGAAAACGGCAATCTTGAAATAGGCGGGTGCGACCTTGTAAATCTTGCGGAACAATACGGAACCCCATTGTACGTGTTGGATGAAGAAACCGTAAAAGCAATTTGCAGGGATTACAAAAATGCATTCAAAGGCTATCCGAAAGTAAATATGATGTTTGCTTCAAAAGCTCTGTGTACTATGGCAACATCAAGACTGCTTTTTGATGAAGGTTTTGGGTTTGATGTTGTATCATCCGGTGAGATTTATACAGTTTACAAAGCCGGTGTTGATATGACAAAAGTGCTTTTTAACGGGAATAATAAATCATTTGATGAACTGACTCTTGCAATTGAACTCGGCGTCGGCAGAATTTCTGTTGATAATTTTTTTGAACTTTCTCTGCTAAATGAAATTGCCAAAAGCCATAATAAAATTGTTGATATTCTTTTAAGGATTACTCCGGGCATTGAATGCCATACTCATGAGTACATTCAAACAGGTCATCTGGATTCAAAATTCGGTTTTGATTTAACTCAAACAGATGAAGCCGTAGAACTTATTTTGAAAGAATACAGTAATTTAAAACTGCACGGTCTTCACGCACATATAGGGTCACAGATATTTGAAACTTCTGTTTATGGTGACGAAATTGAAATTATTGTAAAAGAAATCGCAAGATTAGATGAAAAATTCGGGCTGAAACTTGATGAAATTAATATCGGCGGAGGACTCGGCGTAAAATATACGGAAAGCGACTGCCCGCCCTCGACATATACTATAGCCGGTATTATTACTGACAGATTAAATGATTGTGTGAAAAAATATAATATAAATCCGCCTTCCCTGTTTATTGAACCCGGCAGAAGCGTTATTTCAACTGCCGGAGTAACTTTATACACTATAGGCAGTTCAAAACAGGTGCCAAAGGGCAAAAAATATGTTGCTGTGGATGGGGGAATGGCTGATAATCCCCGGCCATCCATGTATCAGGCAAAATATTCAGCAGAAATTGCAAACGGGAAAGATAAGCCGGCGTTAAAAACAGTTACAATTGCAGGAAGGTTTTGCGAATCCGGAGATATTTTAATTGACGGAATTAATCTTGCAGAACCTGAAGAAGGTGATATACTGTGTGTTTACAATACAGGCGCCTACAATTATTCAATGGCTTCAAATTATAACAGGGTGCAAAAACCTGCTATGGTACTTGTAAATAATTCACAATCTGATATGATAGTAAAGAGAGAGACACTTGAAGATTTGATTTCTCATGATGTAATTCCCGACAGGATGAAGAAGTAAATGATAAACGACCTTATTGCATACATGTTAAAATATATCGGCACATTGGAGTTGACCTTTAATTGGTCTGACTTCCTTCAGATAGCTTTCCTCGCCGGTGTACTGCTCTTTTTGTATCGCAAATTTATACGAAATACTTCTTCCGAAAAATTTGTAAAAGGTATTTTAATCCTTGTTTGTGTCTGGTTTTTCAGTGAAATTTTACTGAGAATTGATTTAAAAATCATCGGAATGTTTTTAAAGGCAATTGTTACTCTTGTCTCTTTGAGTTTAATTGTCATATTCCAGCCTGAATTGAGAAGATTTTTGGGCTTTTTAGGCCAGGTTGACTTTATCAGCAAGATATTTAATAATTCAAATTACCATAAAGCAAAAGCGCAAAAGATTGATGTTGTAAAAGAGCTTATTGAAAGTGTTAAGTTTTTATCTAAATCCCGTACCGGAGCATTAATTGTTTTTCAGAGTGATTTAAGTAATACTTACACAGATGTTGGCACAATACTAAACGCGGATTTGTCAACAGAACTTATACTTACTATTTTTCACCCGAATACCCCGCTGCATGACGGTGCTGTTGTGATAAACAGTGATAAAATTATTTCCGCGGGTGTACTTTTGCCGCTAACTGAGGATCCTAAACTTAGCTGGAAATACGGAACACGTCATAGGGCTGCAATAGGTATGTCTGAAGTGAGCGATGCGGCTTGTCTTGTTGTTTCCGAAGAAACCGGAGATGTCTCTGTGGCAATTGACGGAAGTTTGAAAAAGTATGAAGATCTCGTTACGCTGAAATCTGATTTGGAAAATATACTTGGTTATAAAGAACAATCGGATGATGACAAAAAAACAATTTTTAAAATTAATAACTTTATGACAATAAAGAAAAATCCAAAAAATAAATAAAGAAGGAAAATTATGCCTGATAAAGAATTAACAAAAAGAGAGATGTTTTTGTCATTTTTAAATAAACTATTTTTTCTTACCCTCGGTCCTTTTATTGCAGCATTTGCACTTGAAATATTTCTGGTGCCGAATAACATTATTGACGGGGGGATTGTTGGTGTCTCAATTATTACAAGCTATCTGACCAAAATAAATTTAGGGTTGTTAGTTTTTATTTTAAACATTCCGTTTTTCCTTCTTGCTTTCAATAAAATCGGGAAAAAATTTGTTGTACAGACATTTTATGCAATCGGGATGTTGTCTTTATTTTTGAATTTTTTCAATACGCATCATCATCCTGTATCGCACGATCTTTTGCTTTCAACTGTCTTCGGAGGAATAATTCTCGGAACCGGTGTCGGACTTGTTTTAAAACATGAGGGTTCTCTTGACGGAACTGAGATAATGTCTCTGGTTTTATCAAAGAAATTCGGCTTTTCTGTCGGAGAATGGATAATGACATTTAATATTTTTATTTACGGGGCCTCAGGTCTTGTATTTGGCTGGAACAAGGCAATGTATGCTGTTTTGACATATTTTATTGCATACCGTGTTATAGATGTTGTTCTTGAGGGCATGAATTCTGCCAAATCTATAGAAATTATAAGCGACAAAGGGTATGAAATCGGGCAGGAACTTTTGGAAAGGCTTGATATTGGCGTAACATACCTCAAAGGTGTAGGAGCTTATTCCGGCAAGGAAAAAACAGTTATATACTGCGTAATTTCAAGGCTTGAGTTAGCGAAATTAAAACAAATTATTAAAGAGATTGACCCGAGAGCATTTATTGCTATTGTTGATGTGCATGAAGCATACGGAGGCAGAAGGCGCGGCGGAAGAAAAAGTTGATAAATTTTAACATTATAGACAATTTATCCGAAATATAGTATTATTAAGTAGAAAGTTAAAACAAAGGATTCAAAAATGGCAAAAAATATTGATACAGTCCCAATAGAGGTATGTATATTAACTGCTGATCATGATATAAAAGGTGTTGTTCACGTTTCAAAATATACAAATACAAACAGAGAATTAACCGATTTGCTGAATGATAGAGAACGGCGGTTTTTAGCAGTTACTAATGCAGAAATTTATCCTAGAAATGCAAATCAGTCTCCGAGAAAATATAATTTTCT
>CALVEX010000141.1 GCA_944326655.1 Candidatus Gastranaerophilales bacterium
CGGAATCTCTATGTTGTTAGACCCTGCGGAAAACCGGACATTTTGCACAAAATCATAGATTTTGGCAAAAGCAGTCAAACAAGTTCAGAGCCTGCCCTGAATTCATTTCAGGGGTGACGCTTTTTACTATATTTAGTGTAAACTGCGATATAAATTCCCTTGATTTTTGCGGATGTTTATATTTTAATGGACTTACAGCGATGATTATCGCAAGTTCATTTGAAAGAAGACAATTAAAAATTGCCCGAAAAAATAGCAAAAGATATTAAATTAGCTAAATATGCAGGATTTTGTTACGGCGTAAAAAGAGCCGTTGAAACTGTTAAAAAATTGAAATGTGAAAATCCTGACAAAAATGTTTTTGTCCTCGGAGAATTAATACATAATACGCACGTTATCCATGAACTTGAAAAACTGGGGATTAAAACTCTGGATGATATCCCTGATAAAGGGGAAGGTATTTGTGTTATAAGAAGTCACGGCGAAAGCCCCGAAGTAATTGCTAAAATTAAAAATGCGGGATTTGAACCGGTTGATTTAACCTGCCCTGACGTTAAAAAGGTTCAGCAAAAAGCTGTAGAACTCGCAAAAGATGGTTATTTCCTTGTAATAGTGGGGAAAGAAGAACATCCGGAAGTTATTGCGATTAAAGCTAATGCAAAATTGTGGTCGGATAAAGTTATTGTTGCTGCAAATCCGGAACAGCTTGAACCTTACAAAGATAAAATTAAATCTCATAAATGTGTAGGGGTTGTTGTACAGACCACACAAAGGATTACAACACTTAATGCTGTTGTGGAATATCTTACATCAATCGCAAAAGAAATTCATATTGTAAATACAATTTGCCAAAGTACTGCCATGCGTCAGGCAGAAGCCCGGGAACTTGCCGGAGAAAGCGACCTTGTTATTGTTGTCGGGTCTAAAAAAAGCGCAAACACAACACATTTGGCTGAGATTTTAAAAGATATAACAAATACAATTCACATAGAGAATGCCGAAGAACTTAAAAATTATAAGGATTTAATTGAAAAGTCACAGAAAATTGCGGTTACGGCCGGAGCTTCCACGCCGCAAGATATTATCGAAAAGGTTATAAATACCCTGACATCATCCTCGAAATGAGTTTGCTACTGACTCTGAATTTATTTCAGGAAGTGTTAAAAAATTTTTGAAACAAGTTCAGAATGACAATTTTATAAGAAAGGAAAATAAAATAATGACAACAACATTAGAACAAACAAACTTAGATGAATTTGAAAGATTATTGGAAGAATCTTTTTCAAAATCTTTCTCAGTTGCTGATATCGTTGAAGGTACAGTAATGAAAAAAGAAAGCGACGGCTGGTTAATAAGCGTTAAAGGTGCTAAAACAGAAGCATTTTTACCTTTGAAAGAACTTTCTTCCACTGAAAATGCAGATTCTTTGGAAATAGGTGATGAAAAAGAATTTTACGTATTAAAAGAAGAAAATGACGAAGAAGGAATGGTTCTTTCTCTGAAAAGACTTGTAAATGCTCAGGCATGGGCTCAGCTTAATGATGCTAAAATTCAGGGTGATACTATCCTTGCAAAAGTTGTATCAATTGTTAAAGGCGGTGTGTTGGTTGATGTTGCCGATTTGAAAGGTTTTATACCTTCTTCGCAGTTGAGAACCGGAACTCCTTTTGACGGTTTGGTTGATACAAAAATCGAAGTTAAAGTTTTGGAAGCCGACCCTAAGAAAAACAAACTTATACTTTCACAAAGACAGGCTGTAGCAGAACAGCGCGATCAGGTTGTTGATAACATTTTGTCTGAACTTGAAGAAGGACAGATAGTTAAAGGTGAAGTTGTAAGAATTGCTGATTTCGGTGCATTTGTTGATATTAACGGTATTGACGGCTTGCTTCCGATTTCTGAAATTTCCTGGTCAAGAATTAAACATCCGTCAGATGTAATTTCTCTTGGCGATACTATTGAAGTAAAAATTATCAAAATTGATAATGAGTTAAAAAGAATATCACTGTCTTTAAAGAGAATGGGAGAAGATCCATGGCATCAGATTGAAGGGCAGTTTGAAGAAGGACAGGTTATAACAGGAACTGTTAATAAGGTAACCGGTTTTGGCGCATTTATTAATATATTCCCGGGTGTTGAAGCATTACTTCCTGTTTCCGAAATGGCAGAAGAAAATGTTAATCCTTTTAACACATTCAAAGTCGGCGACAGCGTAGAAGTTCTTATCAAAAAATTCACTCCGCAGGAACACCGAATTGCGTTGAGCATTAAAGATATTAATAAAGACGCTGAATAGTTATAACTTATAAATATATCTATAGGCCTCCATTTTAAGGAGGCCTTTTTTAATAACTAAACCAGTCTTTTGATACTTCGTCAATATCATAAAGCATATTTGTTGCTCTTTTTCCGCCCTTTTCCCACATAGCACATATTGCCTCATCAATTCTCAAAGATCCGTTAGCCCTTTTAGTCGGACTTAGATAAAAAACATCATAACCCCATTTATTTGGCCCTTTTTTACCGTTTATATCAACAGTCATATACAAATGCTGCTGACTCATTGACGCTTGAGTGTTGTTTAAAAATAATATGCTTCCGTTTGAAAGCACATGTCTTTCAATGGGGCCAATATAACCAAAGCTGCATGCCGAATTTGTCACATCCCCGCCTTCAGCCAGTACTTCTGTCTTTGTTTTGTACGGTACGGATACACCTGTATTCCTTTCCCATTCTATTTGTTTTAAGTTGTTAAGAAAAGAGTTATAAAACTCTCTGCATTCATCATATACGAAATAGTGTGCACCATTTTCTGTGCCTTGTAAGGAGTAACATTTATAGTAGTCAGTGCCGCTTTCATAGTTGGCCAGTCTAAACGCCTGATTTAATATTGAATATGTGGCTTTAAACTGTGATTTTAAAACTTTTTCCTGAAATTTTGACACTACTGTCGGGATTGTAATTACAGCGACTACGCCGATTATACCTAAAGTTAGCAAAGTTTCCGCTAATGTAAAACCTTTTTCCATTCTCCCTCCTTAAACTTTCTCAAGTTAAATATTATTATACAATATTGCGCTTAAAAATACAAGTGTAATTTACACTTATAAAATTACGTATTTGTATTGGTATAAAAATTTGTTAAAATTTTATTGGAGTAAAGATGTTTAAAATTGTACGAGAAGAAATGGTTAATAAGACATTCAGACTGCCTGTTGATCTGGTTGAAAAATTGCAGACAATAGCGCAGAATAAAAAGATTTCATTGAATAATCTTGTTAAACAATGCTGTGAATATGCTCTTGAAAATCTTGATAAAGATTAATTATTCCCCGAAATAGTTTTTCAAGCCGACTGCAAGTTTTTTGTTTTTGCAAAGTTTTTTGAGTTTTGCAATTGCTCGGTTTTCGATTTGTCTTATACGTTCCCTTGAAACTCCGTATTGCGAGCCGATTTCGTCCAATGTCTTTTTAGTCCCGTTGTTATCAAGCCCGTAACGCAGAATAAGAACGTCACGCTCTTTCGGACTTAACTGATTAAGCATTTTTCTTATATCTTCAAACAGATTTTCCTGAGAGACCCTGCTGTCCGGCGTTATAGAATCTTCATCAACGATAAAATCCGCGATTTTGGAAGAATCCTCAGAAGAATTTGCCGGAGTTTCCATACTAATTGTTGATTGCGCAGATTTAATTATTTGGGTTAACTTGTTGACTGAAACCCCTAATCTGTAGGCAATTTCCTGTTTTGTCGGAGAATGTCCGAGTTCTGTTGTCAAATCTATTGTTGCACGGCGGATTTTTCCGAGCGATTCTATCATATGGATAGGAAGTCTGATAATCCTTGCCTTGTCAGCGATTGCACGGGTTATTGACTGTTGAATCCACCATGTGGCATAAGTTGAGAATTTGTAGCCTTTAGTGTAGTCAAATCTGCTTGCTGCTTTCATTAGCCCCATATTCCCTTCCTGAATTAAATCAAGGAAGGACAGGCCTCTGCCTATATATTTTTTTGCTATGCTGACAACAAGTCTTAGGTTTGCATTGACAAGAAGATTTTTGGAAAAATCGTCATGTTCTTCATATATTTTTTTGGCAAGATCAAGCTCCTGCTCCGTTGAAAGAAGCGGGATTTTACCGATTTGCTGGAGATAAATTCTTACACTGTCATCCGAATTTACACTAGAAAGATTTTCCTGAACTTTCGGATCTTCCACTGATTCCAGTACATCCTCGTCCTCTTCGGGAATTTCTATTGAATGAAAATCGACATTTTCATCGGATATATCTTCTGTTAAAAGTCCGTATTTTTCTAATTCTTTTTTCATTTTGCAAACTCTCTCTTTTACTCTTATAATACTTATTATAATAAATTTTGCAATCAAATATTTGGACTATTTTATTTTTTTGTAAGTTTTTGTCTTACCGTTTCAAAAATTATTGCGCTCAGTGCATTTGAAACATTTAGAGAATTGAAATCCTTTAGCATCGGAATTTTTACCGTATAATCTGCAAGTTTGAGCAGAGATTTTGAAACTCCTGCATGTTCGGCGCCCATAATTATTGCAAAATTCATATCATTGTAATTTATGTTATAATAATTATCTTTTGCTGAGGCGTCTGTTGCAACTACCCACCAGTCGGAATTTTTTAAGGTTTGGACAGCACTTACAAGGCTGTTTACTTTTATAACTGGAATATGATTAATTGCCCCGGCGCTTGTTTTTTCAACTATTGCGTTAACCTGAACATTACGTCTGGAGGGAATAATTATTCCCTCAACACCTGCACATACGCATGTTCTGATGATAGCACCGAAATTGTGCGAATCTTCAACTCCGTCAAGAATTACAAGGGAGGCATTTTCATGTTTTTGTGTCAGAAATTCGTCTAAATCTTGGTATTTAACCGGAGAAATTTGTGCAATTATACCCTGGTGGTTGAATTCTGCATATGGAAGAAATTTTTCTTTTGCAACAAATTGAAAAACAATTCCGGCAGCTTTTGCAAGCTCCTTTATTTTATTAATTTTATTATCGGAATGTATATTTTTTGATATAAGGATTTTGTTAATCTCTCTGTCGCCGGCGATTAATGCTTCCATTACGGCATTTTTTCCGAAAATTATATCGTCCATTATTTTGCGGCTCCTGTTTTTGAAACATCAAGCATTCTGTTTATACAATTTAGTGCTTTTGAGGCAATTTCTTTATCAACAGTAATTTCATGCTCTTCTTTTTCAAGTGCATTGTAAATGTCAATCAGTGTGTGCCATTTCATATTCGGACATATTATGTTTTCTTTTATCAGGATGAACTCTTTGTCGGGGTAATCTCTTTGAAGCCTTTCAACAACACCTTTTTCGGTTGCTATAATAAAGCGTTTTTTATCGCTTTCAATTGCATATTTCATAATTCCCGTTGTTGACCCTACATAATCTGCAAGAGCGGTAACTGACTGATGACATTCAGGATGCGCAAGCACCGGTGCGTCATGATATTTTTCTCTCGCAGCTTTAATATCTTCAGGTCTGATTTGCAGGTGTGTCGGGCAAAATCCGGGATAAGTTATTACTTTTACGTTTCCGAGCTGTGCTTCTACCCATTTGCCTAAATATGTATCCGGAAGGAATAAAACTTTTTCGGCATTAAGACTTTTTACTATTCTTACTGCATTAGAACTTGTGCAGCAGATGTCGCATTCCGATTTTACTTCTGCTGTTGAATTTATATAACAAACAGTCGGAAGATCAGGGTTTTTACTTTTAAATTCTCTTAATTGATTTAATGAAATCATATCTGCCATTCTGCATCCGGATTCCAGACGAGGAAGAAGTACTTTTTTATCCGGACAGAGAATTTTAGCAGTCTGTGCCATAAAATATACACCGGCAAAGAGAATAATATCAGCGTCTGTTTTAGAAGCCATTTGGCTTAAATAAAGAGAATCTCCGACAAAATCCGCAACCTCGTCAATCTCGGCATTTTGATAGCAATGTGCTAAGATTACTGCGTTTTTTGTCTTCTTTAATTTATTTATTTTTTCTGTAAGCTCTTTCATTCGGGTAAATTCTCCTACATTTAGTGTAAATTTATGTAAAAATTGCGAACTTTGTAAAATATATTGTATAATAAAAATACAAGTGAGTAAATAATTTAATTTTAAGAAAATAAGATTATGGCATTGAATGATATACTTTCACAATTAGGATTGGGCGGCAGCAAAGACATTGTATATTTGTCTGTTACCCCAAGTGTCGGACTTGAGCTGATTCAGCTTGATATAAATTCACGTACCGTAAAGACTTATACATACAGAAATTTGGAATATAACGAATCGTTAAGAGAAATCGGCAGTATTGAGGATTTCAAACTGGCTGTTACTGATATGTTTTCTGAATTAAAAATAAACATGAAAAATAGTAACGTCGTTATGAATTTACCCATGGTATTTTTGGGCAGTAAGGAACTCCCGATTTTACTTGCGGATGATGCCGTGACTGAAGCTTTGACTTCTGAAGTTGAACAGTCTTATATCTTTAAAAGATATGAACCTGTAATCAGTTGGTGTGATGCTTCAAATATACAGTCAGGCGACTCCAGAAAATTATTTTATTCTGCTATTCAGAAAAATGTTGTTGACGACCTTAAAAACGCATTGACAGAACTTGGTATTAATCTTGTCGGAATAGAAATTTCGCTTACTTCTATGTTGAAGGCTTTGGCATTTACCGGTCTTGCCAATGAACAGATGAAAGATAACGTTTCATGGAATTTAATGCTTATCACTCAGAACGGTTATGCTATATGTTCCATGGTCGGAAAAAATATTGTGGAATATTATGAAGAACCGCTTGCTATTAAATCTTTTGAAGGCGATGAAATCTATAATGCTATAAATGCTTCTGCGCAAATTACCTTAATGAGCTATCCGGCTAATTATCTTTATATTGTTTCCACTACAGATATGGTCAGCGCCGAACTTCTTTCAAAGCGTATGAATGTTACGGGAATTATAAATTATTATGATAATAATGATTTTAAAAGAGATAATCCTATCCCTGTAAGTTTGGAAGTATTGGAAGATAATGCTCATAAAATTTCACTTGAAGCAATAGGTGTTGCCGCAGGATCTTCTGTTAATATGCCTGTTAAATTTAATTTTTTAACAACTTCCTCAGACTTAAGTGTAGATAACCCAAATGAACCTGTTCACGTTGTACTGGGCTCTCATGAATTTGATATTTCACCTAATGCTGCAAGAAATATTTCCGTTTTAATTTCGTTATTGTTGGTTTTGCCTGTGTTGGCAGTTTATTTTGTAGTTCCTATGATTCAAAAACAAAAACAGGCTCAGCTTGATGAAATCAATTCAAAACTTGAGCAGACAAATAATGAAATAAAAAGAATTCAGGAAGAACAAAACAGACTGAATGATTTTGATGCCAATGCGGAAATAAAAAAAGTGCTTGGCTATAACAGGGACAAGTTAATCGGTTATACGGCTTTAGGAGAATCTGTACCTAAAAATGTCTGGATTACTTATTTTGTTGCCCAGGCAGACGGTAAATTCGACATAAAAGGCGGATCCGAAAATGTTGAAGATGTTTATACTTTCTATAGAAATATGAAAGATTATTTAATTAATACAAAACTCAGACTTCATAAACTTGAGATGAAGACAAATTCTGTAGATGAAGCTGTAACAATTGACCCTAATATGCCGACTGATTATGAATTTGAGATTACTAATATGAGTGATGCTGAAGTAAATGCACTTACAAAAACTGATGATCAGGACGACACCAAAAATGGCAATAATAAAAAAGGGGCTAAAACTAAATCAAAGAGTAAGAAGTAATTAAAGGTTTTTAAAAACAGATAGGAAAACAATCGTGGAAAACAGCAATATATATTTTAAAAAATTTCAGGTTGCAATATTGATTTTTGTTGCGGCCATAGCTTTAATTGCTTTTTTAATATATAAAACAGTTCCGGAAGTTCAAAAAATTATGGATATTCAGGAACAGCAAAAGGCCCAGTCAGCTTCTCTTGCAGATGCTGAAAGAAAGCTTGCAAATCTGCGTGCTGATGCGGAGAGAAGAAAAGTTGAAAATGAAAATTTACCGAAATTATTTTTTAAACCTGTGACACTCGGTTTAGACACAGAAGCTGCGATATCTGATGAATTTGGTGAAATTTTGCAGCTTATAAGAGAAAATAAGATAAAAACCCGTTCTATAGTATATGAGTATGACCCAAAGGATGACAATTTTGTAAAAAATGTTCCGGAAAAATATCAGGTTTGCCGTATTACGGCTGAAATGATTGCAAGTTACAGTGAATTTGAAAACTTTTTAAGAGACCTGTATAAGCATGAACATTATCTTGAAATTTCTAAAATTGAAATTTCCCCTTATGAAAAAAATAAAAGAATTTTACTTATAAATTTACAAATTAAATTGTATGCCCAAAGAGACCCGTCAAGTTATATTCCGGTAGCCACTGTTCCGTCAGAAGGCGATAAGGAGTCTGACACAGAAGCTAAAGTCCCGTCGCCGCAAAAGATTGACACATCGGGCGGCATTTCTCCCGAAGCTACACAATAGTTTTATTGGAACAGGTTGTAATTTATTCCGAATAATTTTTCTTTGTTTTTTATGCATGTTGCGCAAAATGCTGTTTCAAGCGAGTTGTGTCTTGCATAATCCTGAAAATCAGAACCGCATCTTCCCCTGTGGTCATTTGCCAGAAACGGGCAGGTGTAGACTCCTTTTGCTGTCAAAATTCTTCCGTATTCGCAGTCTAAGCTGTCCCAATTTAATTCCGGAAAATCATCAAAAGGTCTGTTTTTGTCGTAAAACAAATTTATTGTAAAATTACTGTCATTGGCATTGAATCCTGCTTTTAAACAAATCTGTTTAAATTCATGGAGTAAAGTTTTTTTATCTTCATTATAATAGTTTGTTATGCAGATTATCGGATTAAAACCGTATTTAACCAGACTTTTTATTGCATGAATGCTTTGTCTGTATGAACCTCTGCCTCTTATATCGTCATTTTTTATTTCGTTGTAATGGTCGATGCTTAGTTTAAAGATGATTTCAAAAGAACTTTCTTCTTCAACTCTTTTCAGAAAGCGAACTTTTTTTTCATTTATAAAAGTGCCGTTTGTAAAAATACAAACATTGGAGCGCTTTAGACATGCTCTTAATATTGAATTAAAGTCTGGATGCGTCATGGGTTCTGCACCTGTTAAATAAATACATTCAATATTTTCAGCTTTCGTATCGGCAAGAGCTTTTTTTACTGTCTCAAGCGGTATAAAATCTTTAATATTTTTGCTCAGCGGGAAATCTATATAGCAGTGTCTGCAATGCTGGTTGCAATTTTTTTCGGTTAGTTCAATAAAAAGATTATTTAATTCCTTAAGTTTGCACGCGGGTGTTTGGAAAATCGCATTTTTCATATAAATCAACTCCTCTTTAACTTTATAGATATTTTAATTTTCTAAAAATTAAAAAGAAATTGTCCTATAGGGTAATTATTTTTGAAAATCTTCCGGTTTTTTATCATCAAGCCATCTGCTCATTATGTAATGTTCATAGCTCAATGCGTAGTTATAAAGGGCATTTACAAGCACACGGCCGCTTTCTGATTTGCCGACAATCAAAAAATCTCCGGATTTGTTTTGTGCAAGCATAATTTCTTTGTGAACAATTTTATCAACGTGATTTTTCGGATTTTTGTTTATTACAAGTTTAATCCAGTCACAGAGAATTTTTGTGCCCGTTGATGCTCCGGAGGTTATTTCATCATTTTTTGTTTGTAAATATTTAGAAAATTCGTTTAATATCATTTTTATTCTTCAAAAGGGGTTGTTGCCGCAAAGCAGATAATATCATTTATTCCGTTTTTTTGCAATTCCTTAATCATTTCTTCAAATGTTGAGCCTGTTGTACAAATATCGTCTATTAGTAAAATTGTTTTTCCTTTATAGTTTTCTTTGTTAACTTTAAAAGCATTTGAAAGATTCAGCATTCTTTCCGGACGTTTAAGTTTGTATTGCGGTTTTGTGTCTTTAATTCTTTGTATAAGATTTTTATTTAATTCGTTTGAAGTAAGTCTGCAAAATTCTTCCCCGACCAGATTCATGTGGTTGTATTTGCGTTTTTTCTCGCGTTTGGGATAAATCGGCACGGGAACAACTTCAAAATTATTTTTATCTGTGATTTTTTCAAAATATTCTGCCATAAATTTAGCAAGATAAAATGCGAGATCTCTTTGATTATGGTATTTAAGACCTCGGATTAATTTTTGCAGATTTTTTGAATATACTCCGGCGCAGTAAACTTTTTTGCCGTCAATAATTCTGTTGACCCTGACGGGAAGATATTCAAGAGTGTCATAGCAGCTTGAGCACATCCTGACAGCTTCTTTTGAGCTTTTGCAAAAGTAGCATTTCTTTTTGTATATCCAGTCAAGAAGGTTTATAAGATTGTATAACATACTAAAATTATACTACAAGGATTTCCGGGGGTAATTATCTCTATTTTCCCAATTATCAATCATAATTAAGTTATTTTTTGGGAAGTTGATATCGTTCCCTCGCCGGGGAGAATTGACCTTTGCGAGGGAGAGGACGCTTATATGCTTCCCTCTCCCCCGAGGTGAGAGAATAGTTTTATTCCCCCTCTCCTTTTCAAGGAGAGGGTTGGGGTGAGGTTTTGATTGTTTTAGACGATAAGACGCTAAGGCACTAGGGCGATAAGTTCGTTTCGGCAGCGTACCGCTGCAAAAGTTAAACTTATTTTTTAGCCCTGAGATGGAAATGCGTTCCATGTCCCCTCCCTTGAGGGGAGGGGAATATAAGGGGAGGGTGATAACCTTAGGTGAATAAGTTCATTTCGGGGAATAACTCTCCCTCCTCTTTTCAAGGAGAGGGAGGGGGTGAGGTTCTATTATATTCTGTGATTGTCACGGTCGTTTCACACGCTGGCAATGACAGGTATCTTGTGAGCTTTGCTCCCCGATAACAGCCTGCCCTCTTGTCTTCCTGCGCCTCCATTAATAAGATGCTGCAACAAGTTCAGAATAACGTAACTGGCCTGGCCTCCAGACCTCTTGACCTCCGGCCTTCTGTTTACCGCGCTTGCGGGAGGGGGGGGGGCTTCTACATCGGCAATTTTACGCGGAATTCTGTTCTTACGTTTTCTTCACTTTCAACGGTAATTTCTCCACCGTGGGATTTGACTATTTGCTGTGACAGATAAAGTCCCAAACCGGTTCCGATTTTGCGGAATTTTTTTGCGGCAGAGTAGTATTTATTGAAGATAAGTTTTATTTCTTCCGGCGGTATTCCTTGACCGTAATCTATTATAGATATTGTTATAAAACCGGGAATTTCTCCTGTTGTGATATCAATTCTGTCTTTTGTGTTGCTGTGTGATATTGCATTTGAAATAAGGTTTTTAATAACCCTTTCAAGCTGAAGCGGATCTGCCGTTACTTTTATATCTCTTGACGGATTAAAATATATTGTAATTCCCGAATTGTTTGCAATAGGCTGGGTGTTTTCAACTATATCCGATATAAATTTGTTCAGCATAATATTTTCTTTTAAAAGTTTTATTCCTGTTTCTTTTATTTTGTATGTTTCAAGAATAATTTGAACAAGTTCAACCAGTTCTTCGTTTGATTTTTTCATGTTATGGAGGGCAACTTCCTGTTTTTCCGTTATTTCCCCGAAAGTTCCGTTGAGGAGAAAATTTATAATATTAGATTCTGCCACAATAGGAACTTTAAGATCATGGGTTAATGTTGCGACAAAATCTTCTTTTAATGTTTCTATTTCCCGTTCTTTTGTAACATCTTTAATAAGTATTACATAACGTTTTTTGTCATCATCAAGAGAAAGTTTAATCACATTCATAACGAAGTTGTTTGTGGGTGTATGTTTTATAAAAACATCTTTGTTTCTGACACGTTCAAGCGGGGTGTCGTCGCTTATTTGTATATAGTCAAATATGTTAGTGCCGACAATTTCCTGTCCTTTTAGGCCGAACCATGTACTGACTTTCGGGGTTACACGCAAAATATTAAATTTGTCGTTAACAATAAGAATTCCATCTGATAAAGAGTTTATAACGGATTCCAAAAGTTTGTTCTGGCGCATTAATTCTGCCTGATATTCAACTATCATTTTTTCTCTGTCATTGAGGGTTTCGACCATTCTGTTAATACTTTCCGTTACATTTTTGTAAGTCGGATGGTTAATTTCTTCTATCTTGGTTGATAAATTCCCGTAACGTACCGAATTAACAGTATTTGTGACCATGCCCAGATAATCGTTAATTTTAGACCAGCGTCTGTTTGTCTGTCTTGCGACTAAAAATAATATTAAAAATATCAGAATAATACTTAAATTTAAAATATACCAGAGCATTTTGTTTTTCCCTCTCTTTATGGTAAAATTATAGCAGATAAGGGATATTTTGTATATGGGCAAATTAAAATTACCAAACTCAATAAAAATGGTTATCACGGATTTTGACGGAGTTGTGACGGATAATTGTGTTTATATAAAAGACGATTTTACAATGTCGAGAAAACTGAATTTTAAAGATATTATGGCTTTTTCCATACTAAAGAAAAACGGTTATAAAATAGGTATAATTTCAGGGGAAGGTAATGCTGCAATTGAAATTCTGGCAAAAAAGTTCTCTGTTGACGAGGTTCACCAAAATATCAGAATAAAAATTGATGTCTTAAAAAATATTATTGAAAAGTACAATCTTTCGAAGGAAGAATTTCTCTATATAGGTGATGATATTAACGATATAGATTGTTTGAATTTTGCAAAATATAAAATTACTGTACCGCATTCGGTTGAAAAAGTAAAAGGGGTTGAGGGTATTCAGGTTACGCAAAACAATGCGGGCGACGGGGCATTTAGAGAGGTAGCGGATTGTTTGGTTGGTTAATTCAGACTATAAATAAAATTAAAGAAATAAGCAGTTCTGTTGATAAGTATAAAAAAGATACCGTGATACAGTCTTTGCCGTCTTATTCCTGTGTAAGCCGTGCAAAAAAACTTATAGAACAAAATAAGTTTATTGAGGCAAAAGATGTTCTTGAAAAAGCTCTTTCTCTCCCTCAGAAGGACGCACTTGTCTATAAATATCTTGGTGTCGTTTATGAAAAACTCGGCGATAATACCATGGCTGTTGAAAATTACCAAATATCGGCGGATATTGAACCGCAGGATAAAACTATCTGGCAAAAACTCGGATTTGCTTTGATTACGGCCGGAAAATTTGAACAGGCCGAAAAATCTTTTGAAAATGCAGATAAAATTCAGGGGGCAAATACTGATACTTTTACCGGCTGGGGTATGGCGCTTATGAAACAGAAAAAATATGCCCAGGCGCGCGAAAAATTTATAACTGCCGTTAAGTACAATAAATATAACTTTTCTGCTGTTTTTTTATGTGCGGTAATGGAAATTAAGCTTGAAATATATGATAAAGCGGAAATGAAGCTTACTTTCCTTGCCAATGTCTGCCCGAATGAAAGCAATACATTTGAATTTGCACGATTAAAAGCTTTGAAAAACGACATATCCAGTGCAGTTCATTATGCGCAAAAATCATTGGACTTTAATCCTGATATGCTGCCTTCATATATTCTGCTCGGCCAGCTTTATGCAAACAATTATGAACGTGAAAAATCGCTGCGGTATTTTGAAACAGCCGAACAAAGAAAACTTATTTCTCCGGCGTTTTACCTTGAATGGGCAAAGGTTCTTGAAAAATTCGGAGATTATGATGATGCCAAACTGAAACTTTTAAAAGCCGCTGAATTAGATAACGACAATCCTGAAGTCATGGCAAATCTGGGTTTATGCTGTGTTACAAGAAAAGAGTTTGATGAAGCCGGACCGCTTCTTGAAAAAGTTGCGGCAAAAGAACCTGAAAATAGTGTGGTTAAGCAGGCGTTGGGGATAATTAATTTTGAAAATGACCAGATAGACAAAGCTATAGAATTATTTAACAGTAATGATGAAGACAGTGTAAATTGCTATTATCTTGCAAAATGTTATGAAAAGAAAAATAATGATACAAAAGTTAAAGATTTTTACGAGGCTGCATTGCACCATAATCCGAAATACATAGCAGCATATATTGATTACTCAAAATATCTTATATCGCGATCAGAGTTTGATGAGGCACGGCGAAAACTCCGTAAAGCATTAAAAAATGATGAAAATAATCTTGAAGTTTTGAATTTGTTATTTTATGCAAGTTATATACTTGTCAAAGATGAAGTTTATGAATATAATGTTAAAGAAACAATTAAAATAGCCCAGAAAATTGAAAAAATTACCCCTGAGCTGTTTGAATACCCTGAGCAAAAAGCCGAATTAGAAAAGCTTTTGCGCGAAAATCAAGAAAGAGAAGAATAGACCTTGAGAAAAATTATTGTTCAAAAATTTGGCGGAACCTCGGTAGCTGATACGGAAAAAATAAAAAATGTTGCCAAAATAGTTATAAAAGAAAAAGAAAACGGAAATGATGTTGTCGTAGTTGTTTCTGCCATGGGGCATACTACCGATTATCTTGTTAAAATGGCAAAAGATTTAAGTCCGAATCCTTCGGAAAGAGAAATGGATATGCTTCTTTCAACCGGTGAGGGGGTTTCAATAGCGCTTCTTGCAATGGCAATTCAGTCTCAGGGATATGATGCAGTCAGTTATAATGCTATGCAAGCCGGTATTTTGACTGAAAATATTCATTCAAAAGCAAGAATTCTGGATATTAAAACCGATAAACTTAAACAGAATTTGAAAGACGGCAAAATTATTGTTATCGCAGGATTTCAGGGGGTTACGGAAGAGGGAGAGATTACAACGCCCGGCAGGGGCGGTTCGGATACATCTGCGGTTGCTCTTGCGGCGGCTCTTAATGCTGAAAGATGCGATATTTATACGGATGTGGAAGGTGTTTATACAACTGACCCGAGGGTTGTGCCGCATGCTTCAAAATTGAAAGAAATTTCTTATGAAGAAATGCTTGAACTTGCTCATGCAGGTGCAAATGTTTTACACCCGAGAAGTGTTGAAACTGCGAAGCTTAACAATGTTCCGCTTCGGGTGAGGAGCAGTTTTAAACTTAATAATTTAGGTACTTTAATATTAGGAGTTGACAAAATGGAATTGAATAAACCTGTTGCAGGTGTAGCCCAGGATTTGTCTCAGGCAAGAATTGTTGTCTGTGATGTTCCGGACAAGCCCGGTGTTGCCGCAAAACTGTTCAGTAAACTGGCATCGGAAAATATTTCCGTAGATATGATCATTCAGTCTTATGCAAGAAAAGTTTCCAATACAAATGATATTGCTTTTACTATAGATAAAAGTGATTTGAACAAAACACTCGTGGCTCTTGAAAGCCTGAAGGCTGAAATCGGGGTAACAGGCGATATTGAAGTTGATGAAAATATTGCAAAAGTTTCAATTGTCGGTGCGGGAATGATTGACAGGCCGGGGGTTGCATCTTTGATGTTTGAAACTTTAGCTAAACAAGGTGTAAATATAAGAATGATTTCTACAAGTGAAATTAAAATAAGCTGTCTTGTCGATAAAGCACAATCGGCTCAAGCAGTGAAAGCTTTGCATACAGCTTTTAATCTTGATTGTTGTGATATTGCGGATGTAAAAGGCGACTTGCCAAATGTTTAGGGAAAAGAGGGGAATTATGAAAATATTAAGAAATATCAAAAAATTCGGGGGGGGGGGCACTCTAGGCTCTTCCTGAAGCTCGGAAGATAAGAGGGCAGGAAGGCGGGCTAGTTACGTCATGCTGAACTTGTTTGACTACTTTTGCCAAAATCTATTGATTTTGTGCAAAATGTCCGGTTTTCCGCAGGATCTCTTATATGGAGGATTGGAAGATAGGAGGGT
>CALVEX010000142.1 GCA_944326655.1 Candidatus Gastranaerophilales bacterium
GGTCGGAGAAGTCATTGCACTTGAAAACCTGATTAAAAAGACGAAGGAAACATTTCCCGGTTACAAAATTGTCGTGACAACAGGGACTAAAACAGGTCAGGAAATTGCTAAAAAGAAGTTTGAAAAAATTGCCGACTTTGTTACGTATTTCCCGTTTGATATTACAATATGCGTAAAAACCTTCCTTGATAAAATCAATCCAAGCGTTGTATTAATAGCAGAAACAGAATTATGGCCGACATTTGCATATTACTGCAAAAAAAGAGGTATTCCTCTTTTTGTAATTAACGGCAGAATATCAGATTCTACATTTAAGTTATACAGGATGATGAAACCTTTTTTCCGCGGACTTTTCACAAACTATACCGGAATTTTTACACAAAGCGAACTTGACAGAGAAAAATTTATAAAAATCGGAGCCCCTGAAAATAAAACAGAAGTGATGAAAAATCTGAAATTTGATGTAAAAAGGGTTGACGCCGATTTCGACATGAACCAGAAAAATTTCAGGGTAATTATTGCAGGAAGTACGCATAAAGGCGAAGATGAAATAATACTTGATACATTTAAAAAATTAAAAACAGAATTTCCGGATATAAAACTTTTGCTTGCCCCCAGGCATCCGACCAGAGTAAACAATGTCAAAGAACTGACCGAAAAAACAGGATTAACTTACGGTTTGCGCTCTTTAAACGACAAATTTGATACTAAAGACATAATTATCCTTGATACATTGGGAGAATTAAGCAAAATTTACCAGATTTGTCACTTTGCATTCATAGGCGGAAGCTTTAACAAAACCGGAGGTCATAATCCGCTTGAAGCCGTTGTCTATAACAAACCGGTTATTTCAGGCCCGTCAATTCATAACTTTAGGGATATTTACTGGATATTATCGCGTTCCAAAGCCGGCAAAGTGGTTAAAAACCCGCAAGAACTATTCTTACAAATGCAAAAACTTCTTTCTGACAATGATTTTTATACAGAAAGCCGCAACGACTGCAAGAATGTTTTTGAATCCCAGCAGGGAGCTTTAGAGTTTGTAATAGAAAAATTAAAAACAGTTTTATAGCCCTTCATTATAATGATTTCCGGCAAATTTTATCATCCATATGATGGATTTATGTTACAAAATGTTAAGTTTTTTGATATAATTATTAAAGAATTTCACAAGTTCTGCCGTAACTAATAACAAGGAAACAAAAACGAAAGGAAACAAGTCATGGGTATGGCAGCTTCGCAGGCCAGATTTTTGGGTCTGACTGCAAGAAAAACAAATACCGAATATGAAGGACAGCAGATTAACCAACAGAGAACTTCTCTATCTAACCAGTCTGCTAACTATTACAACCAGATGCTTGGAATGACTGTACCGGTGCCGCCATCACTTGATGACTACACGAAAACGGTTTACTCTTTCTCTGATGGAGCTTTAGATAACACTATTACTTCTCTTATTGCTCAAACAAACGGGAATTATTTAATCAGCTACACACAAAGCTACACAAACAATTTTGCAGTTGTTTCTGCGTCACCTACTGTTTATACCAGAGTCGGACAGCAAGGTAATTATTCGTACTATGTAGGATCGGTTCAGCTTAGACAATTAGCTGCCGGGAAAAGTTCTATTGAAGAAATTGACGCTATGACTACTGAAGAGATTGAAGCGCTCAAACAGAACGATGAATATTTAAAAACTTTGGATACAGAACAGCAAATTAAAAATCTTTTGAAAGAAGAGCTTGAGTATAAAGCTCAGCTTGATGATAATGGAAACTGGCTTGTAAGATACAGAAAAAATTCTACTGACAACACCTGGACTCCATACTTTGTTGATCAGAATGTGCTTGAGGCTGAAACCACTACTTACGATGAAAACGGGGTTTCGCAAAGCAACATTAAAACTTACTCGGTTGGTTCTGCGAAAGAAACAAACGAAATTAAAGGAATTAATGCAAGACTGGAACAGGATGCTACGGGTAGAATTATGACAATTACACTTAATCCGGGAACTGAGACTGAAGTTACTTATTCAGTTACGACTAACACAGAAAAAGATGAGGATGCATACAACGATGCCATGAACCAGTATGAATACGATAAGTATCAATACGACCAGTCGATTAACGAAATTAACGCTAAGATTGAAATTGTTCAGGCTCAGGATAGAAACCTTGAATTGAGATTAAAACAACTCGATACAGAACAGGATGCTATTCAAACCGAAATGGATGCTGTACAAAAGGTTATTGAAAAGAACACAGAATCTACATTCAAAACATTCGGGTAAGGGAGCGTGCCGCTCCACCCAACAAACAGGGCTCGGTCGAAACTTGCACAGTCTTAACTAAAGAGGAGCGTGCCGCTCACCCAACAACCAGGGCTCGGTCGGGAACTTAAAAAGTCTTAACTAAAGAGGAACGTAGCCGTTCCATCCGACAATCAGGGCTCGGTCGGGAACTTAAAAAGTCTTAACTAAAGAGGAGCGTGCCGCTCCTCCCGACAAACAGAACTTGGTAAAAAATTTAAATAGTATTAATTGATGCGAAAAAAGTAAGCAGCAATTGATAATAAAAAATATTTATATTTTTGTTTCCTTTTTTATATGATTGACCACTAAGGTGGTCTTTTTTATTCTGTTTATTCAGATTGAATAAATAAATTTATGAACTCAATATCATCATAATCAATATAAGCTGTTTGCTTCATATTTCGTCCTGTTCTTATGGTTAATTCATTCATCTGATTTGGTTTTAAAAGCCTGTTTGGTATTAAAATCCTTTGCCCGTCACCGTTTAATTGAATATCAGCTATTTTAGCCCCGTTGAAATAAACTTCCGGAGGGCTTGAAAAAGAATTAACAGTAGCATTTTGCCTTAAAGAACGTGCAATTAATGTATCAATTCCTATAATAGAGCCAATAACCAAATAATTCTTTTTTGTAAGGGCGTTTGCAGCTATCATAAAAGTTTTAGAATAAAAAGGGCCGATCGACTTGGCTTTAAATTCCGAAGAGTTTGCAGAATTAGCAGAAAAATTGTCATCTCCGAGGTGGAACATTTCCGAAGAAATTATAACATCCTGAACATTACTTTTTTCAATACCGACAACAATTGGTTTTGATACTGTTTTTTCATCAATTGTAAGAGAAAAAGGGCGATAACCTTCTTTTTCAACAGACATTATTGTCGGGTCATTTATTTTTATATTCAAATTAAAAGCACCCGTATTATCAGTAAATGTGCTGTAATTTTCTTTTGGCAAACTAACTTTAGCTCCGGAAACAGGCAGATTTGTATCACTGTCAACAATTCTGCTGGAATTTCCCAGTCCAGTTTTGGAAACACCGCCTTCCATAACTGCAGCATTAGAAATTGTTATATTAAATATTATCACTAGTAAACAAATAAAAAATCGCCTCATAAACCCTCATTTCTCAAATTATATAAAAACATTTTAGAAAAAATTTAAATCAAATTAATTAACCAAATTTACGCCCGTATGCTTATTAAAAAAATTTTTAAAATTATATTTGAATTTTGAAATGTTTTTGTTATTATAGAAAAGTAAATTTAATATTTATGCCGAAGTGATGAAATTGGTAGACGTGCTAGACTCAAAATCTTGTGTGGGCAACCACGTGCCGGTTCGAGTCCGGCCTTCGGCAAATAAAAAACACCTTAATGGTGTTTTTTATTTGGTTTAAGAGCAGGACGAGAACCCCAAAGCGTTAGCTTTGATTGCGGTTCGGCGGATTGTGAGCAGAGGCTGGAGTTATTTTGCCGAATGCTAAAAGCATAAAGGCAAAATACGGAATGCCGTTTTACGCGAACAATCCAAGATAGTCCGGCCTTAGGCAAATAAAAAAAAACACCTAATTGGTGTTTTTTTTATTTGTGTAAAAACAGCACAAAAAATTTTCAAAAAAGCAACCCCTAATTTGCACTAATCAAAATGCATTAAAGTCCTAATCGTTTTTTCAGCATAATCAGGTTTATCATATTATCCATATACTGTGGACAATAATTATACGGGGTCATCAAAGGTGTTGTTATATTTAATTCTTTAGAAGCATTTTCTCTGTCATACATTTCATTAACATACGTATTAATAAGCAGAATAACCGCCGTAGAAGATGAATCCAGCAATGAACAATAATTTTCATCCTGAAACTTTAATGCTTTATCTTTGTTATTAATCAGTAAAACATTACAATCTGCGTTTCTTTTCTTTATAAACTTAAATTTACTAAAAGGATTAATATTCTGGTCTATCAATCTTACTATCAGTTCATCGTCCTGACAAATATTAGTTTTTTCA
Organism: Candidatus Gastranaerophilales bacterium; assembly: GCA_944326655.1. Classification (GTDB taxonomy): domain Bacteria; phylum Cyanobacteriota; class Vampirovibrionia; order Gastranaerophilales; family Gastranaerophilaceae; genus Stercorousia. Next base: position 4,321 of record CALVEX010000142.1, read on the forward strand.
AGATTATCCTGATTAATTTTATATATATAACCGCCCCATACAGCACCGGCAACTACCAGAACAGATAAGGCAATTAACAAAGGTTTCCAATATTTATTCATAACTCACTCCAAAATTCCTAAAAATATTATACACCATGTTTCTATAATGTAAAAACTTTTTTAACATTTATACATACTTTATACATTTTTATTTTATTTTTGTTAACATATATAAAAATAGTTGACAAAAAATTTTATGTTCATTTTTTATTTTAGTAAATAAGGATTTATAAATTGCAAAATACTATTACTAAGACCTATAACGGAATTAAGCAGAACAATGGTTCAAAAAGTCAGTCTATTTTAGATTATATAGAATTTAAACTTAATAAAATTTTTTCCGATGAAATAAATTCATCAAATTCAATATTTATTAAGGTTAAACATAGTGTTATTCACAAAATGGCACTTTTTTTGTCAAATAACATAACCCGCTCCTGTTCAATCGGTATTGCCGGGGAAACTGCAAGCGGAAAATCTACAATTACTCTTGACATAATAAATACAATACAAGCGTTTGCTCAGGAATATTGTATAGATAACGCAATTACAAGAATAAATACGGACGATTATTACTATGACCGTTCCGAAATGGTAAAAAAGGCCGGAAGTTTCGCTGAATTTGCAAAACATTATGATCTTGATGTCCCGGAAGCTCTTGAACTTGAGCTGATGAAAAAACATATTAAATCTCTACTGTTCGGCAATACTGTTTATCTTCCGGAATATGATATGTCAGGAACAGCTATCCGCCGTGATAATGTTAAACTTGCTCTTCCTTCCAAAATTATTATTTCAGAGGGTCTTTTCACTCTTACTGACAAAATTGTTGATGCGTTTGATATTAAAATTTATGTAGATGTCTCTGTTAAGACACAGAAAGAAAGATTCTATAAACGTGCCGCAGAAAGAGATCTTGGCGACTCTGCCGATGAAGTATATGAAAATGCTTCAGATAAAGCCAAAACACATATTCACCCTACAGCAGAAAAAGCAGACATCATTGTCTCGGGAGAAGCTGACAGAGAGGCATACCGAAAATTCATAAATAAAATTCTGCACCTTGTAAGTGAGGTTCATTTTAAAACAATGGTTTTCTCTTAATTAACTATAAATTACCCTTTGAGCGCTTTATCTGCTAATATTTTTACAACAACTTTTTTTACCTTCACTGATTTTTCAGCACTGTTTATTTGCGGCATATGTGCTTCATGCGGAAACAACAGCGCAAATTTTCCCGGTTTCAAAAACAAAGAATCAGCACATCCACAAGGCGGATTGAAAAACATTACATCCCGCCCCGGATTATACTCCTCACTGACAGAAAGGCCGTCTACAGAAATATAATCCAGTCTTTCTTCTCCGTCTAAAAGCATTTGAATATCTATATATTTTTTATGAGCTTCAAATTTACACAGAGAAATATCTTTTGTTGCGTAAACATCTATATTTGCATATGCAGTGTCGTCAATCACGTAATGTCCTGTTCCAAAATCATGCGTCAGACTCTTTAAAAAGTCCGACACATGATTTGAAACAATAATATATTTATTTATATTTTCTAGTTTGTCAGTAATCATTTTTGTTTAAAAGAATTTGACCGGTTTTATTGTCTTTAGTGAACAGTAGCTATCACTTGCGGAACTTGAACATTCTGTAAGCAGGTTAATACCGGAACAATATGGAGTAGATGCGTCAATAAATCCCGATTTACAAGCTCCTTCTTTAAATGAAACACTCTTAGCAAGCCAGGTAATCTTACGTTTACCTGCAGCATTAATTTGTTCATATTGAATACTTGTTTGCAAATAAGCTTTACTGTTGCCGCCAAAATCATTACCGCCCTCAGAATTATATGCCGGAACAACCTGGCCGCTTAAGGTCATATAGAAAGGATAAACATCTTCCCATAATGTTGAAGACCCTCCTCTTGCGCCGTCTATATCAACATAGACAATATAACCCCATTCACCGGTGTCAATATTTTGGAAATTTTTTAATAACTCCGCTAATTTGCTAAATTGATTAGGATTTTGATATTTCAGCATCATATCAGAATTAATATAACCCAGATCGTAATATTTCTGTAACATTTCGTTTGAAAAACCGTTCTGAGAAAGATTTGCTTTCAATTCTGAAGACAAATTTGAAACAAACTTATTACTGGTTGACGCAGACATCATTCCTGAACTGGTTGCAGTTGAAGCACTTGCACTGGTCTGAGCAACGTAATTGTACACTTGCAGATATTGATTATTATTGTTTAAATTTAGGCTGCCACTGAAATCCTGTTTCTGTGCCTGATTGGAATTCACATTTGCAAGAGCCGGATTTGATATTGTTGAGCCGGATTTATTCCCACTAAGCATAGCAAGTTTTACTACACTTGCATGTAAGTTAAATATTCTCATTCCGTTTCTTAATACAATGTCAGGTGTTTTGTCGCTGAAATCCGTTGTATCTGAAGAAATCAAAGTGCCCTGACAAGCATCAAACCCGGAGTCTGTGTTAACACGTTTTTCAAATTCTTCACAGAGCTTATCTCCGTTTTGCGGAATTGTTCTGGCAAGCGGTACACATTTACAATCCGGCAGGTCGCGCCATTCTTCCGTCAGTTGATTACAAGTATTTGAGAAATTAGGAATAGCTTCCCACTGCCCGCTTACACACTGCTGTCCGCAGACCGGAGGAGTATCACCGGCGGCACAAACAGCGTCAGGCTCATAGTCACCGCCGGAAGGTGCATCAGCTATACAAGCGCATGTTGGATCTCCTTCCCAGTGTGTACCTGTAGCACAACCGTCGGAAGGTGGTGTACATTCTTCATCGTCACCGCCGGAAGGTGCATCAGCTATACAAGCACATGTTGGATCTCCTTCCCAGTGAGAACCTGTAGCACAACCGCCTGAAGGAGGGGTACACTCTTCGCCACCACTCGGAGTAACAGTACATTTACAAGTCTCAGAATTAAAACTACCTCCTTGTAATAAACATAATTGTTTCTGCTGAACTGTACACTTAACAGAAACAGGAGTGTCAATTTCACTAGCTTGCATCTTCATACAGTAACAATTAGGAGAGTTTGGGTTTACTAAAACCTCGTCATCACCACAACTTAAGAGACAACCTTGCCAAAGAGTAGGATCATCACCAGGCGTATAACCTTTTCTACATATACCATCCTCGCCCATAATGTATCCGGGAGAACATTTGTCATTTTTACGATTTGGATCCACAGCCGCAAATGCCGGCTGGATCCACAAGCTTTTCAGCATTTCCATATATTTATTCGGTTTTGATACGGCCGCATTTGCAAGGCCATTCACGGGTAACATCGCCTGATAAGCTTCATCTTGTGAATTAAAATCAGCTAAAAGCGTCCTTGAAACCTGCCTTAAATTTTCATACGCCGAATAATAGGTATAAGATACAGTCGAATCAAGTTTCTTCTTGGTTATACCAATAGTCACAGCAACAATAACAGAAATAATCAACATTACAATAACTATTTCCTGTAATGTGTAAGCTTTTAAAATAGAACGTTTAATAATTCAACCCCCATTTACTCTTAATATCACAATTATATTATAACAAAGTTTTTGAAGTTTGAGAAGTGTTTTTTTATAAAAATTATCATATTATAACAAAATCATTCAATTATATGAATTAAATGGGATTGCGACGGTCGCTTCGCTCCCTCGCAATGACATGTATATTTTATTCTAATTCTTTAATTGCACATTCGTAATCTTCTTTATTCGGGGCTTTTCCGTGCCAGCCTGCATTATTTTCCATAAAGCTTACACCTTTACCCTTTATCGTATTTGCGATAATAACAGCGGGTTTATCAGCCTTTTTGGCCTTTTCTATAGCATCATATATTGCCCGGATATCATGACCGTCAATTTCTGTTACATCCCAGTTAAATGCTTTTAATTTTTCGTCCAAAGGATCAAGAGATTTGACAACCTCAGTACAGCCGTCAATTTGCAGCCTATTTCTGTCTATAATTGCAACAATATTATCCAGTTTTTCATGAGTTGCATGCATAAAAGCTTCCCATACACTTCCTTCCTGAAGTTCGCCGTCACCGAGCAGACAAAATACATGTGCCGGATTTTTATCAAGTTTCAAACCCATTGCCATACCACAGGCAATAGAAAGTCCCTGCCCTAAAGAACCAGTTGCAGCGTCTACTCCGGGACAAATCGGCACCGGATGGCCTTGCAGTCTTGAACCGAAAAGTCTGAATGTCATAAGTTCCTGTTTTTCTAAATAGCCTAATTGTGCAAGAACAGAATATAATACAGATGATGCATGCCCCTTGGAAAGCACAAATCTGTCACGGTTTTGGAAATTTTTATCCTTAGTCCATTTAGGGCAAATATTCATGCATTTGTGATAAAGTACGGTCATAATCTCCGCAGCAGACAATGCTCCTCCGATATGACCGGATTGCGCATTATACACCATTTTAATTACATTTAATCGGGTTTCTTTACATAATTTTTCAAGTTTTTCAACATCAATATCACTTAGCATATCAAACTCCCTTTGGAACAAAACGTTCCTTCAAAACTCGCAGTACAAACAAGGGCAGCGTCGGAAATATTCTCTTAAACCTTTGCGGTTCTTTTATTGTCCGGTATAACCACTCAATACATAATTTTTGATAAATTTTCGGAGCTCTTTTAACCATTCCCGACCAAACATCAAAACTGCCGCCTACACCTATAAACAAAGAATCAGGCAAAAGCTTTTTGGCATCAGATATAAATTTTTCTTGTTTCGGCGAACCGAGTGCACAAAGCACAAGACGCGGCTGTCTTATTTTAATATCAGCTAAAACCTCTTCATTATCGTTAAAATACCCGTCATGAATATAGGTTATATACAGGTTCGGAAATTCTTGTTGAAGATTTTCTTTTGCCTTTTCGATAACTTCCGGCTTTGCTCCAATAAGCGCGACAGACTGGCTGTTTTTTTCAGCTTCCGCCAGCATTCTGTGAGCGAATTCAATCCCTGCAATACGTTTAACCTTATGTCCGCAAATCAACAGACCGAGCTGAACGCCTATACCGTCAGGAATCACAAGTTCTGCCGAATTAACAATATCCTTCATATCAGGATTACTCATCATCTCCGGGTTTATAGTTACAACCTGTCCGGAGATAGAATTTGCATATTCAACAGCCTGCTCAAAATCAAATGTATTAATATTATATCCTAGCAATTGAACTTTATCAGTCATAAAAATATTATAATTTTAATTCAGTATTTTTGCAAGTTTAAAAAGATAATCATCTTTTTTATCCGAATGAAAACCTTCTGGGATAAAATTTTGTTTATACTTTTCTATTGCGTATCTGTCTGTCATACCTGAAATATAGTCAGTTACTATTCTTTCAATTTTGGATTCTTCACACATTGGCTTTAGCATATCAGTGTATAAGAAAAACAATTCTCTTATAACATTTCTTGCCTTTTTCTCCTCCAGTTTTGCAGGCGAATCAACATAAACATTATCAAACATCCATTCTCTCAGTTTTGTTGTATAATGCCATCCTTCTTCGCTCATAGAAACGACAGATTTACCTAATGAATTTGTAACAATCTCATTTATCATTTTGTTTAATCTTTTACTTTGAACCGATGAAAAATATTCAATGCAATCTTTCGGCAAATCACTTTCAGAAATTATACCGGCGCGGATTGAATCTTCTATATCATGATTGATATAGGCTATTTTATCCGCAAGCTGTACAATTTGCGCTTCGGGAGTTTTAGGAGTATAGCCCCAGGTATGTGTTAAAATCCCGTCAATAGTTTCCGCACAAAGGTTTAAATCCTCTAAAACTTCAACAACCCTTACACTTTGGATATTATGGTGAAATCCGCCTTTTACAAGCTCGTTCAAAACCCCTTCGCCGCAGTGTCCGAAAGGGGTATGTCCTAAATCATGCCCCAAAGCAATTGCTTCAACAAGGTCTTCATTAAAATCCAATGCTCTTGCTATTGTTCTCGCTATTTGAGAAACTTCCAGAGTGTGCGTCAAACGTGTTCTGAAATGATCGTCAAAAGGGGAAAGAAACACTTGCGTTTTATGTTTAAGCCTTCTAAAAGCCTTTGAATGCAAAATTCTGTCCCTGTCACGCTGAAATTCTGTCCTTAAACTACAGGGCGTTTCCTTTCTTCTGCGTCCTTTTGTAAAACGGCTTTTTGTCGCAAATTCCGACAGGCAATCAATTTCCCGTTGTTCAAGCTTAAATTTTATTGTTTCTTCAGTTTTTTCCATACAAAAATTTTAGCAAAAACACTAAAAAATGTTATACTTTGTCCGGTTGAGATTTCACAAGAGACTTGTTCGTTAATGAAACATCAAGTGAGTATTTTTTACGTGCATCATCAACCATAACTCCGGCTTTATTCATTAACCAGCCTGATAACAAACCCAATAACAACGCTTTGCCTCCTGCAACAAGTCTTGCCGTACAATATAAAGATGTTGCGATTGCACCAATTGCAGGAATACCGTATTTGATTGTGACAGAATATTTTTCGTCTTTGTTATCCGCTTTGTTCAGGAAGTAACCTACTGTCCCGACACCGCCGATAATTGAAAGGACATCTGTAGGAGCCGAGCCTAATTTTAAATCACGAGCTTTATCTACATATTGATTTGTCTCAATATCTATTGCTTTATCTAATGATTTTACGGCAGATTCAACCTCTTTTCTCAGCTTCAGGTATTCACTTCTGGGAAGAAGCTCTTTGTATAAAGTTAAAATTTCCTGT
>CALVEX010000143.1 GCA_944326655.1 Candidatus Gastranaerophilales bacterium
CCCACCCCTTAACTTCCCCTCCCCTCAAGGGAGGGGATATGGAACGTCTTTCCATCTCAGGGCTAAAAGATAAGTTTAACTTTTTCAGCGGTACGCTGCCGAAACGAACTTATTCACCCAATGGCACTTCCACACCTCGCAAAAGCAGGGCAGCATACACTTTGACAGAAATAGTAATTGTTATGCTGATAATCTCAGTAATAGTAGCGGTAACAATCGGGGTCACCAAGGCTAAGCTTGATAAAATAACAAATTACACCTATACCACAGCTTATTTAACACTTCGCGATGTGACACGGAATATTCTTGGAGATTTTCAATCAGATGATGAAGATTATGTATCATTGCATATTTTTTCGGGAGATTCTTTATTAAACCGATTAATATATTCATTGGATAGTTTTGCAATGAAATTTATGCCGTCTGTTCAGGCAAAAGAGAACGTTATTTATTATTATAAAGTTCCTTCTCAAAGTTTGAAATATATTCCGGGGAGTATAGTTGCTACAAATGGAACTGCGCCTACTACAGATGGAGGGACTTGTTCTTTCGAGGGTGCAAGTACACTGGAAGAAGCACAGGCTAAAGTTAGGCTATATGGTTCTGTTGAAGCACTTCTTCAAAAAACAAGCGCGACATGTCGCACTGAGCATCCTGACTATCAGTGTCCCGGTTTATATGAGGGTAAACCTACATATAAACTTCTTCCTGGTACAAAGTGCGGAGTTGCTTGCGGTGAAGGTTCGTCAGATAAGACTTGCGGCCCTCTTTATGACCCTGTAATAGGTTGCGGTAAGGCTTTCGCGTTATCATTGTTTCAAGTATATGATACAATATTTTTTCCTCCCTTAGCCAATAGTATCTCTGAACTGTTTGACTTAGATTTCAGTTTTGACCATAATGGTGAATTGATCGCCGACAGCCGTTTTGCGTCAGGTTTTTACTGTCGTTATAAGGTCACTTATCAAGAGCCGGAGCCTGAACCTTGTCCTACCCAGACTACAACAACTATAAAACAGAAATATTGCCAGGGGCTAGAATACGATGATACTCCGGGTGTCTGTGAGTGGAAAAGTATTGAGGGCTGGTCAAAGAGTTGTCCTGAGGGTCAGGAATGGTATAGTTCAGGCGTGAGCTGCGGCTGCCAGCCTATCCCGGAACCGGAACCTGAGCCGGATCCGTGTGTAACTCCAAGTTCAAGTGAACAGACTTATCGGAGTAAATGTTTGGGTATGAGATGGAATAACACTCCCGGCGTATGTAAATGGCAAAGTATTTCCGGCTGGCAGTATAATTGTCCGGACGGTTATGATTTTTATATATCCGGCAGTACTTGCGGCTGTGAGCCGATTGCCTGCACAGAGCCAAGCGCATCAGAAAAAACTTCCCAATACTGTCAGGGTTTGCAATGGAATAATACCCCCGGCGTTTGTTCTTGGGAAAATATTCCTGACTGGCCACCTGAATGTCCGGATACAGAGGAGTGGAATTATTCGGATACAGATTGCCACTGTATTCCAACTCCAAAAACCTTGCCTCGCAGCGGTGAAAATTTCTGTAAAATGTTTGCGGAACGCACCAACACTAAATCCGGCACAACCGATTGCTCAGGCAGCAGTATAAGTTCAAACACCACTGATTTTAAAAACAAAACTGCAGATATCACGCTTCGCAACGGCATGCTTTTGTATAACGTCCGTCAGAACCCTAAGGCAATCCCCGCTTTGGCAAATAATAAACAGGGCGGAAGTTATGCCGGCGTAGATAATACAAACTCTTACGGCTATACAGTTTATGTGGATGTGAACGGCAAACAGGGTGATTCGAAGCTTTGGGAAGATGTTTATCCTTTCTACATAACTATGTCAGGTCTTGTAGTTGCAGGTTATGACAAAGATGCCAATCCTGAAGGGGCAGGGGGTGACAACTCCGATCATATGCAGGTAAGCGTTCAGAGTGAATTTATCGATTATAACGGCACCCGTAAAATTAACTGGCTGGAGCGAAGTGTTCCCTTCCAAACCGGGGCCTGCCGTTCCGGCTACGTAGGTCAGAATACTCCTTATTGTAATGGTATAACCACAGCATCAACCTGCACTGCCGTGAATGCGAATTGCCGAATAAAATATATTTCACCGGTAAAATTCTTTTAATAATTAATTATGAACTTAATATCACTATTTGTATCCCGAAATATCTTTCGGGATTTTTTTTATCATTTATTGCTCGACACTATATAATGTCCTGCTTTTTTAAGTATGCATATGAGTTTTGTAAATATAGACGGTGTTTCTTCTGATATTTTGTCCGAAAAATCTGCAAATTCTCCAATCCGGCATTCCGGGGCATAAAACATTCTTATATCATGGAATTTGAAAGGTTTTTCTTCTCCGGTAATTATGCAGTTGTCAATAATTTTTAGCAGATTTTTACTCCGCGAACTAAATTTGTTTTTTCTGTAAAAAATATGAGGAGGTCTTTCGCTATCATACATATCGCTTGAAAGTACATGCACTCTGCCGTTTAAACCCTGCTCCCTGCTTCTTTTCAGTGCGAATTGTATTAGTTTGCTGCCCAGCCCCTGACTCCTTTTAAATAAAACGAGTTTTACTATTTTTAATGACGGCTTTAAATCGCCTTCAGGATAAAATCCTGCAAGTGCAAGCGGTATATCTTCGATCTGGGTGACAAGCTCACCTACATGGCTGCCGTTATTTTTAATGTCAAAAATGTTATAAAAATCGTAATTTTTATATTCTTTATTATTTCTTTTACTGTGGAATATTAGATATTCCGGCAGTTCTGCTGGTTTGCGCGAAAAGTATCTGCCGTTTATTTCGGGAATTTTCATATTTGTATAAAACGCGGAAAAAATTTTTTTGAACAGGTTAAATTTAATATTTACAAATAGTAAAAAACAGACATATTGAACTTTTATGTATTATAATAGAATATGTACAAAACAGAGTATAGGGATAGAAATTTGGAAAAACATAAATATTATTTCATCGCAATAGGCGGTGTCGGAATGAGCGGGCTTGCAAAGTATTTGTTGGAAAACGGATGCACGGTTTCAGGCTCTGATATAGCAGACAGTAAATATATTCAGAAATTACGAGACTTGGGTGCTAAGGTTTATATAGGGCAAAAGGCCGAAAATGTACCATCTGATGCAATTGTTGTTGCAAGCACGGCTATCCGTGAAAATAATCCTGAAATGATAAGGGCAAAAGAATTAGGACTTACAGTCTATCACAGGTCAGATATTCTTGCCGAAATTTCCCGCTGGGGAAAGTTCTTTTTAGGATATTCGGGAACCCACGGGAAAACTACAACGAGCGGGCTTTCATCTTATGTTCTTGAAAAAGCCGGTTTAAAACCTTCTTATGTTGTGGGCGGAATTATTCCTTCTCTTGAAACTAACGCTCACTCTCAGGACGGTAAATATTTTGTTGCCGAACTTGACGAGAGTGACGGCACTATTGTTAAATATTGTCCGAATATTTGCGTGATAAATAATCTTGAACCGGATCATCTTGATTTTTATAAAGACGGTTTGAAATCTATTCTTTCCACGTTTGAAAAATTTATTTCAAAAATGCCCGATAGTTCATTAGTGCTGGTTAACGCAGACTGTAAGGCCACAATGAGCCTGCACGGTCATAAAACTATGACATTTGCTCTTGAAAATGATGCGGATTACAGGGCTGTTAACATAAACTATAAGCCGGACTGTACTACTTTTGATATTTATTACAAGGGTGAATTTTTAACGGATTTGACTATAATCTTAAGAGGGCGCCACAATGTTTATAATGCACTGTCTGTTCTTGCAAGTCTTCATCAGGCAGGTGTTAATATTGAGGATGTAAAACCGCATTTCGCAACATTTTCCGGAATGGGCAGAAGATTTCAAAAAGTCGGAGAATTTGACGGTATAACAATATACGATGATTACGCGCATCATCCGACAGAAATTAAGGCTACTCTTTCATCTGCCGAAGGAATGGAAGGCAAGCGTATTATTGCGGTATTCCAGCCGCACAGATATACAAGATTAAAAAATCTCTGGGATGAATTTTTAACTTCGTTTGATAATGTCGACAAAGTAATTGTAACAGATGTCTATGCGGCATCTGAGGATGAAATTGAAGGTATTAATTCAAAACGGTTTGCACAGGAGCTTTCCAAAAATGTTTCTTGTGAATATCTTTCAGGTTCTGTTTCTGATGTAGCTGAAAAACTCTACCCTGAATTGGTAAAAGACGATGTTGTAATCGGTTTGGGTGCCGGAACAATCACAAATTTAGGCAAAGAACTTTTGATGTTAAATAAAGAAGGTGCAGGAATTGGATTATAAAGAAAATTTTGAAGTTAAAAAGCTTACTTCATTTAAAATCGGAGGGGAAATCTCAAGAGTATATTTCCCTGAAAATGTTGAAGAATTTGTTCAGGCAATAGAAAAAGAACCTGATGCATTTGTTGCCGGAAATTTATCCAATGTTTTGGTTTCTTCTGACGGATATGACGGAGCACTTATTTTAACTAAAAAAATGGATAATATAACATTTGAAGGCCGCAGAGTATATGCAGGCGCAGGTGTCAGAGGTACAAAATTATCAAAACTGGCGCTCGAAAAGAATTTAAGCGGACTTGAATTTATGGTCGCTTTTCCGGGATCTGTCGGAGGTGAAGTCTTTATGAATGCCGGAGCGCACGGGCAGATGATAGCTGATGTTTTGAAATCCGTTAAAGTTTACTGCCCGGAAAAAGGTGTAATAACTTTAAATAATGAAGATATGGAATTCAGCTACAGAACTTCAATATGTCAGAGAAAACCCTATTCGGTTTTAGAAGCGGAATTTGAACTTGAAGAAAAATCCCCTGATGAAATTCAGGCAAAAATGGATGAAAATTTGTCTTTTAGATTGAACAAGCAGCCGTCTTTGGCTTTACCAAACTGCGGAAGTACATTTAGAAATCCTGAAGGCAATTCTGCCGGCAGGCTTTTGGACGAGGCCGGAATGAAAGGTTTTTCATCATGCGGCGTGCATGTCTGGGAAAATCACGCAAATTTCATAATTAATGACGGGGACGGAACATCACTTGATGTTTTAAATGTTATGTTTGAAATGTACAAAAGAGTGAAAGAGATGTCCGGTATAGAACTAAAACCCGAGGTAAGATTCCTTGGCGGAAAGAATGAAAAAGAGGTTGAACTATGCAAAATATTGTATCAAAAATAGATAAAAATGCGAAAATTGCCGTATTATGCGGGGGGTTGTCATCAGAAGCCGAGATTTCAATGCGCTCCGGAAAAGGCTGTTTTGAAGCTTTGCAAAGATTAGGGTTTAAGAATGCAGAGATGGTAGTCGTTGATAAAGATATTGCATTGAAATTAAAAGACGGCAATTATGATTATGCCTTTAATGCGCTTCACGGAAAATACGGCGAGGACGGTTGTATTCAGGGACTGCTTGAACTTTTACAAATCCCTTATACCGGATGCGGTGTTATGGCAAGTGCTTTATGTATGAATAAAGAATTTACAAAGCGTATTTTATCTACAAATCCTGATATACCTATGGCAAAATCTGCTTTTGTAAGAAAATGCGATGACCTTTTTGATAAAACAAAAGATTTAACATATCCTTTGTTTGTAAAACCTGTTTGTGAAGGTTCAAGTTTCGGGATGACAAAGGTCGATAAAAAGGAAGATTTGGCCGCTGCTTATGAAGTTGCTGTAAAATATAACGATGATGTGCTGATTGAAGAATTTATCGACGGATTTTTTGTTACTGTCGGAGTTCTTGAATGCAACGGTGAACCTTTTAGTACTGAAATTTTAGAAATCAGGCCCAAAACAGAATGGTATGATTTTGAGGCAAAATATACAAAAGGTATGTCTGATTTTATTTGCCCTGCAAATTTGGCTGAGGGTGTTACAAAACATGTTAAAGAAGTTGCAGTTAAGGCATTTGAGACAGCAGGATGCAGAGGCTTGGCAAGAATTGATTTTATGATGAAAGATAATATTCCTTATCTTTTGGAAATAAATACAATTCCCGGCATGACGGTAATCAGCGATTTGCCGGCTCAGGCTGCTGCAATGGGCATAAGTTATGATGAATTGGTTCTATTAATATTAAACAGTGCCGGATTGAATAAATAATGGATGAAGAAATAACTGAAATAACGGAAATATCTACAGAAGAATATATTGAAGTTTCAGAGCCTGAACAAACAAAACAAATCGAGCAGTCTCCGGTTGATGACGGTAAACATCTTGTAAAGAAAAAACGCCGGGAAAGGCTGATAAGAAAAGGCCGCATAAAGCAGGAACGTTTTCGCGGCTTTATGAGATTTTTGTTTTCGATTTTATTTATTTTTGGATTTGTCTATGTATCAAAAGCTTCCGGCTGGTATATGGATAAAAATGCATTTAACCGTGTTGGAGGAAGTTCTGTTGAAATAATTAACAACAATATTGTTCCTTCTTACAAAATTCTAGCATTGTTAAAAAATAGTGATGTTCCGCTTGTTCCGATTTATATGGCAAGGACTGATTCCATAAAAGACGAGCTTATGAAGCTTGCCCCTATAGAAGATGTTTATATAAGGCGCTATGCATTTCCTGCGAGAATGCAGATAATCTTAAGAGAAAGGATTCCATCAATAACAATTTCCCCGGATGCAAAAGTGCCGCCTATTGCATTTTTTACGACTGACGGAAAACTTATCGGCAGGGAATTTTTACCGTTAAGACCGTCATATAAAACAATTCTTGTCTTATCTTACGGAAACAAAGGGGATGATTACAGAAAATGGGATTTGAATAAAATAAGGCAGATTGAAAAGATTGCCGGATATGTGGAAACATATTCCAAAGAGCCGGTTGAATATATTGATTTCAGAAATCCGGACGATGTTTATGTCAAAATTAAAACGGTAAATATAAGATTGGGTAAAATTGATGAAAATGTTTATAAAAGGATAGAACGAATCCCCTCAATTCTTCCTCAGGTAAAACTGGTGGATTCCAAGGTAAAATATCTGGATTTAAGCTGGGAAAAAGTAAACTATCTTAAATTACAATAAAGGAGTATATTTATGAAAATATTATTGGCGCAGACAAGATTGAAAACAGGAGATTTCGATTTTAACTTTAAAAGTATTGTTGATAAAGTGAAAGAGGATTACAGTCTGATTGTTTTTCCATGCGCGGATATAGAAGATTTGGGCGGAAAAGATTTAATTTTAGACGAAAATTGCAGAAAAGCACAGTTGAATTTTTATAATGCTTTAGCTGAAAAGAATTTTAAACCGGCCTTATTAATCGGAAATGTTTTGGTCAGAAACGGACAAGTTGAGGTATCTGAAGACGGATATTTTGATATTTACGGGAAAAAAGTTTTTGTATCGGACACATATATTGATGATATTGAATGTGATTTATATGTTTTGGCTAAAAACAGATACTTTGCAATGAATACTTATAAGGATTTTGTTGAAAGTATTGAGCCAGGATGTGATTTTATATATGTTAACGCTGTCGGGATGGCAGATGAAAATATTTATGCCGGCGGGAGTTTTGCAAAAAACAGTAAAAATGAATTAGTTCTTCAGGCTTCTGTTTGTGAGGAATATGTTTCGGAGGCAGATTTTTCAAAATCCGTTGATTTTAAAGATGAGCCGATGGAAGAGGAGGTGTTTAGGGTTACAACTTTTGCTTTACGGGAATACTGTGAAAATACCGGGTTTAAAAAAGTTGTCCTCGGTCTATCAGGCGGCATAGACAGTGCTTTGACAGCAGTGCTGGCGGTTAGGGCTTTAGGGGCTGAAAATGTCTTAGGGATATTGATGCCAAGCATGTTTTCATCGGAAGGGAGCATAACAGACAGTTTAAAACTTGCTGAAAACTTAGGAATTAAGACAATAAAAGAACCCATAACCCCTTTGTTTGAAGCATTTATGCAAAACAGGGAAAGACTTCATGATTTAGCGGAAGAAAATTTGCAGGCGCGTTTAAGAGCTTTGATTTTGATGTTTTATTCAAACAGGGAAAAACGACTTTTATTGTCTACCGGAAATAAATCGGAAAGCGCCATGGGGTTTGGAACTCTTTACGGCGATCTTGCGGGCGGCTTTAATTTGATTTGTGATTTGACAAAAACTAATGTGTACAGGCTTGCAAATTATCTGAATAAAGATAATGAAGTTATTCCGCAGATAATAATTGATAAAGCTCCTTCAGCAGAACTTCATCCCGGTCAGAAAGATCAGGACAGACTGCCGGAATATGCGGTATTAGATGATATTATCGAAATGTATATAGAACAAAACAGGCCTTTGGAAGAAATTTATGCAAAATATGACAAATCACTTGTAGACAAGACAATAAAAACAATTTACAGAATGCAGTTTAAGCGTCATCAGGGCTGTTTAGGGGTAAGATTAACCGAACGCTCCTTCTGCAACGGAGTAAATCTGCCGGTAGTTCAAAAATTTTATTAATATAATATTGCAATTTAGGAAAAATATTGTTATAATAAGTGTATATATGTTTACGAGGAATTAATGGATTTTACGGTATTAGTTGACAACAATGCAGGATGTAACTTAAATATGCTTGCAGAGCCTGGTCTTTCATTTTTGCTCGAGAATGACTACCAGAAAATATTGTTTGACTGCGGGTACAGTGATATCTTTATTAAAAACGCGTATAAAATGGGACTTGATTTAACCGAAGTCACTGAGATTATTCTGTCACACGGTCACAATGATCACACCGGCGGGCTGATAAGACTTGATATTCTTTACCGAAAAATGCTTGCGGCCGGTATAAGCCTTACCCATAAAAGTATTTATGCCCATCCTGATGTATTTGAACCTAAATTAAATGCACAAAAACATAATGTTGGTTTTCCGGGTAATGCCGCTGATTTATGTGATGTTTTTGATTTGGAGTTGTCTTATACTCCTGTTTGGCTGACATCAAAACTTGTATTTCTTGGTGAAATCCCGATTAAATATAAAACCGATTATAAATACAATGATGAAACAGCAGTCGTTTATAAAGCAAATGACGGCCTTGTAATTATGGCCGGCTGCTCCCATATCGGTTTGCCAAATATTATTGACCATGCAAAAAAGGTTACGAGGGAGGAACGTATAAATACCCTTATCGGTGGTGTATGGCTGAGGGATAAAACAGAATATAAAGTAAGAGAACTCGGAATATACTTGCGTTCTTTAAATATTCAGAATTTTTATCCGGGACATTGCTGTGACCTTAATTCAAAACTGGTTTTATCCGAATATCTTAAGGTCAAAGAAGTGTATTCAGGACTGAAACTGTCTTTTGATTAACAAATTTAAACAAAATGCTTGCAAATCAGGATTCTGCATAATATAATTATTGTGCAGAAGTTTTATGGCTTTGGTATGCCAAAAGCTTCTTTTATGTACACACCGGCCGTTGAAATGCGCTGCATATTGGCGGCAATAAAAAGGAGGACAAAATGCCAAAAATGAAAACACACAAGTCTGCTGCAAAACGTTATAAAGTTTCGGCAACAGGCAAAATTATCAGAAGACAAGCCGGTATCGGCCACTTGCTTCAGCACAAATCTGCTTCAAGAAAACGCAGAATTTTCAAAACGATTTCAATTTCAAAATCACATTTTAAATTGATTTCAAAAGAGTTACCTTACAGAAAGTATGCGAGATAGGAGGCAGTAAATGAGAGTAAAACGCGGTAATGTATTACGTAAAAGACATAAAAAAATATTAAAATTAGCTAAGGGCTATATTGGCGCAAGAAGCAGAATTTTTAAAGTCGCTAATATTGCCGTAATGAAAGCTTTAAAATACGCTTACAGAGACAGACGTACTACAAAACGCAATATGCGTCGTTTGTGGATTGTAAGAATTAACGCAGCAGTCAGAGAACGCGGTATGAGCTATTCAAGATTTGTTAATGCTTGTAAAAAAGCTAATATCGTTGTTAACAGAAAAATGCTTGCTGATTTGGCAGTTAAAGACCCGGAAGCATTCTCGGTTGTTTTTGATGCTGCAAAAGCTGCTAAATAAGTATTTTAAACTAAATTAAATAAAAAAAAGGCCTTGTATAATACAAGGTCTTTTTTTATTTTAATATTTCTTAATAATTAGTAAATTTTTTGTGAGAAAAATACTTTATATAAATAGGTTAGTTATTAATCTGGAGAAATGGTTATGATAGGTGGTAATTTTGATACTCCGATAATGTATCAGGATCTGATAAACAGCACAATGGGGCCGTTGAATATCCCTTACGCACCCGGCATGTATGGGGCTGGAATGTACGGGACTTCATATCTTGGCGGAGATGTCAGATTGGCACCACAGCTTGACCAGGATAAATTTCAGGTAATGGAGCAAAAAGAAAATCAGGGTAAAAGAACCATGAAAATAGCCGGGGCAGTAATCGGTATCATTTTAACACTTGGTGCTCTGGGACGTGTTCGAAAAGGTATTAAAAATGCCGGAGGAATAACAAAATATTTAGGAAACAAATGGAACAATTTTATAAATTGGGTGAAGGGGAATAAAAAGCCGAAAAGTTAAAACTCAGTAATGGGAAAAATTAAAGGCTGAAATTGAACAATTGGAGTAAAACAGCGATTTTACAGGTTAAAATCAATAATATCCATGACCCCATCCCAAACAAAACTGCAAGATATTTTTATCTTGCAGTTTCCGTGTTATAATAAAATAAAAAGGGGGTTAACATGGCAAAAGATTGTAGTTTTGATGTAGTGTCGGAATTTGACAGACAGGAGCTTGTAAATGCTGTTGATCAGGTGAAGCGCGATGTATCTTCACGTTTTGACTTAAAGGATTCCGGGTCAACTGTTGAGCTGGAGGCTGATAAAACAATTACTATTACAACAAGTGATGAGATGAAATTGAGAAATATTTACGATATTCTTCAATCAAAACTAGTTAAAAGAAATCTGAGTATAAGAATTCTTGATCCTCAGCCTGTTGAAAACGCTTTAGGCGGTAAGATCAGGCAGGTTATCAATTTAAGAAAAGGCTTGAATCAGGAGCTGGCAAAGAAAATAGTTGCTGATATTAAAGATACTAAAAAGAAGGTTCAGGCATCAATTCAAGGCGATCAGGTAAGAGTTTCAGGCAAGGATAAAGATGATTTGCAGGATATTATAAAACTTTTGCGCTCTAATGAAGATAAGTATGATTACCCTCTTCAGTTTACAAATTACAGATAATGAAGAAAAACCCGCACATTTCTATGCGGGAAGGAATGAAAGAATAAACAAACCGCAATTGCGGCGAGTTTATCTTCGAATAAATTTATTTAATTTTTTCTGCAAATGCAATTATGTAGGTTGGGCTTTCAGC
>CALVEX010000144.1 GCA_944326655.1 Candidatus Gastranaerophilales bacterium
TTTGTATAAGTCCGCACAAAAAGTAGGACCGGGATTATATGATAATATTGATTCTTATGTTTTAATTACAAATAAAATGGGGGATTATATTGATACTTCAAAAGGACTCAGGGTTTGTGTGTCAAGCTGGAGAAGGAACAGCGATAATGCTATTCCGCCGCGTGCAAAAGTTGCAGGTTCTTATGCAAATGCTGCATTGATTAAAACAGATGCACACAATATGGGATTTGATGATGCAATTGTTCTTGATGAAGCAGGACAGGTTACAGAGGGGTCTGCAATGAACATGTTCCTTGTTCAAAACGGAAAACTTGTTACAACAATGAAGACCGATAATATTCTTGTCGGTGTAACAAGAAATACAATAATTGAACTTGCAAGGGATGTTTTGGGCATTGAAACTGAAGAACGTGCAATAGACAGAACCGAACTTTACATATCTGACGAAGCTTTCTATTGCGGCACCGGAGCACAGGTAAGTCCTATTGTCAGTGTGGACAACAGAGAATTGGGCGACGGCAATGTCGGTCCGATTTCTAAAGAACTTCAAAAACTTTACTTTGACGTTGTAAAAGGAAGAGTTCCGAAGTACAAAAAATGGTGTATGCCGGTTTATTAATAATTATCTGCCCTCGCCTATTTGAGGAGAGGGCAGTATTTCAATTTGAGCTTGCGAAAATTAGAAATACGGGTGAGTTTTTTTGATTGAATTTTTAGGCTTATGTGTCCAAAATTTAATAAGAAGTATAAAGTACCTGTTTCAGGTTCGTTTTTCTGCTGTTTTGGCGCAGGCTGCTTCAATTAGCTATGATTCACTTCCGATTTCGCTGATAATAGCTTTTATCGCTGCTGCTGTAATAACTATTCAGGTTGCAAAGCAGTTTTTGATGAGCGGTGCTGATACTTATATCGGCGGAACAATAGCAATTGTTATGATAAGAGAAATTGCCCCCGGTTTTGTGGCTCTTGCAATCGGAGCACGAGCCGGTACTGCAATATCAGCTGAAATTGCAAATATGCAGGTAACAAGTCAGGTGGATGCCATGAAAACATTAAAAGTAGACCCTGTCGGGTATTATTTTACTCCGCGGATACTGGCTTCTGCAATAACCGTACCTATGGTTGTTTTACTTGCGGAGTTTGTCGGGATTACGGGAGGAATGCTGGTTTCTCATGCCACTATAGATTTACATCCGGCAAGATATATGAATTCTGCGTGGCTATGGATGTCAACCCGCGACATTTATATAAGCCTTTTAAAAGCTTCCGTTTTCGGGATATTAATTTCACTGGTATGCGCAACACAAGGGTATGAAACAAGGGGTGGTGCAAAAGAGGTTGGGGTATCAACAACACAGGCAGCAATTTTATCTACCGTTTATATGCTTGTTGCGGATTTTTTGATTAATCTGGTATTTTATATTATATAGTAATTGTTATTATTTTTTTTTAGGAAAGGAGCAGAAGATGAAAATATTAAAAAATTTATTAAATTTATTTATGAGCCCGAGTGACGTGACAATCGTCTACGCTTGCTTCGGGGGGGGGCACTCTAGGCTCTTCCGGAGGTTCAGAGGTCAGGAAGGCAAGAGGGAAAGTTTGTTACGTCATGCTGAACGTCGGATTGACCTCCGTGGTTCAGCATCTCATTAATGGAAGATTGGAAGATAAGAGGGTAGGAAGGTATGCTATTATCTGCGGGCGGAGCCCGCAAGATACATGTCATTGCGAGGGAGTGAAGCGACCGTCGCAATCTCATAATATAATAGAACCTCACCCCAGCCCTCTCCTTTTCAAGGAGAGGGAGAGTAAAATTGTCCTCTCTCCTCGGGAGAGAGTTAGAGAGAGGGCTGATTTTGGAAGCCCGGCGGGCAAGAGGTCAGGAAGTCAGGCCGGTTACGTCATTCTGAACTTGGTTCAGAATCTTCTTAATAATGGAAGATTGGAGGATAGGAAGGTGAGAAGATATGCTGTTATCGGTGAGCACAGCTCACAAGATATTCTATGTCCTCCCCCGGAGACTCTGCCGAACAAACGATTGAGTATCGTTTGTGAGAGGGAGACGAAATCTGTGATTTCGAGGAGGGGATTAAATAACGGGAGCCCTAGCGCCTTAGCGTCTTATCATCTAAAACGATCACCCCTCACCCTAGCCCTCTCCCGCAAGGGGAGAGGGAACGATATTAACTCCCCGAAACGAACTTATTCACCTATTGACTTATTAACTTATTCACTTAAGAAAACCCTTACCGCCTTCACATTGGCAGAAGTTCTAATCACCCTCGGTATAATTGGCGTGGTGGCTGCAATAACAATTCCGACTCTTGTTTCAAAGTTTCAGATGAAATCCTTTGAAACGGCATTTAAAAAACAGTATTCAGTATTTCAAAATGCAATAAATTATACAGTATTAGAAAACGGAATATCTCAATGCTATATTTTCTATCCTGACGCGGGGTATCATGCACAACAGCAGGACTGTGTTGCGCTGAAAGAGTCACTGGTTGATTTATTAAAGTTGACTCTGATTGAACTTGATTATTCAAAGTATAATTTAGCTTTAAAATCTGAGGTTCTTGCTGATGGAGGAAAGGCAGTTAATAGTGCTTGCGGAATTGATTCATATAGAACTGATTCTCCTGATAACTATATAACAAAGGACGGAGCTATAGTTACGTTATATTTGAAATCTAATAGATTTCCTGCAATAATTTTTGACGTTAATGGTTTGAAAGGTCCTAATAAGTGGGGATATGATGTATTTTATATGACTCTTTCAAAACGTGATAGAAACGGTTCGCTTGACCAGAAACTTTTTCTTACGGACGAATATTGTTCTCTGGTAGAAAAAGGAGGGCGGCTGCCGAGAACTATTCTTCAAAATAAAGAAAAAACAGAGAACAGTGATTTTTCAATATTTTGGTAAATTAAAAGAGACCGTTTTACCGGTCTCCATCATATAAACTCTCATCTTACTAAACAATAAGCACTACTTGACTGCTTTCAGTCCAGCTTGAATACCCGCATCCGCATTAATTTTTTTCACGGATGTCAACGCCAATTGGCGCCGCTTTCTCGCTCCTCTTAATATAAATTCCACACTGTCGCATACATTACACGAAGGTGATTCTATCTTTTTTAACATATTTTCATTCTCCATTGTTTGCTGATTACATTTTTTATATCGGTTTGAATACTTCAAATCTTTAAAATTTTTGATGTAAGTTTAATATTTTGTAACATTATTATAATTTTGGCAAATTTTTTTATTTTATTACTTTATATGAAAATAATAGTTAATTTTTTTGTGTAGAAAGGATTTTATATGGAAAAAATCAATTCAGTCAGTACAAATTTACTTCAGAAATTCAGACCGCAGGCAAGTGTTGCAGATGATAAAAATAATTCAAATGCTACTGCAACAATAGCTCCTGATATTGTAAAAAAAGAAACAGCAGATGCCGTAAAAGCATATGCAATTGCCGCTCCCAAGCCAAAACCTGTACCAGAAAAGAAAAGTATAGATGAGCTAAAGACTGATTTGATATCCCATGGAAAGGTTGAAGGTAAGGATTTTACTCTTCGTAAGGGGCAGTCCGATTCTCAATTAAACATTATTGAAGATGGAAAAACTGTAAAAGTCTATAGATTTGTGGGTAATGGTGAAAACAAAGAGGACTTTGAGGCAATTCAGAATTTTTTCTATCCGCTGGACAGTTCAAAAGGCTTAAAACAAGTTGAAACAGTGTACGGAGCTGATGGAGAATTTCATTTTAGGACAAGCATATATGAAAAAGATAAATCTCCTTACAAAGATGATATTGTAAACTTTGAAACCCGTCCTGAAGAGTTAGAAGAAAAACTTAAGGCAGATGGGAGTAAATTTTCAAGAGATACTGCTTATGCAGATTTAGGATATACAGTGAAAATTACGGCGTTCAATCCAAAAAACGATGAAATAACCAGATATGAATTTTCTTATCCTAATGATAGTGATACTGCAAATTCTGTAAGTAAGTGTCTTATTGGTAAAGACGGCTCTTTAAGTGCTGAAATCATGTTTAGAAAAGATGAAACAAACTACACAGTGTTTACCAACTTAATTCCTGAAAATCTAAATCGTGAAGAACGTATGGCGTTTATTCTAAGTCATGGCGGCCCGGGCTTAAGAGTTTAAATAAAAAAAAAGAACCCCCTAAGGGGTTCTTTTTTTAGCTTTTATTTTTACACCGCGTAAACGCTCACCTGTTTTCTGTCGCGTCTGTGTGGCTCAAATTTCACCTGACCGTCAATCAAGGCATATAATGTATCATCAGAACCGATGCCTACATTGTTACCCGGATGAACTTTAGTTCCTCTTTGACGAACAAGGATATTTCCGGCTTTAACGATTTCTCCGCCGAATTTTTTTACGCCTAATCGTTTCGCTTCTGAATCGCGGCCGTTACGGGTGGATCCCATACCTTTCTTATGTGCCATAATTTATTCTCCTATGTTTTATTGTTTTTATTTTGTTAATGGTTTTGGACTGTTATTCTGAATTTGTTTCAGAATTTACCTCCGCCTGCATTTCTAAAACTCATTTCCGTTCGTTAAGAAATGCCGCCCCATCCCGCAAGGGACGAGAGAAGTTTAAGCTTCTTCTGTTGTTTCAGCCGCTTTTTTCTGAGCTGAAGTTCTGATTTTAGAAATCATTACTCTTGTGAAGCCTTGTCTGTGTCCTTGTTTTTTTCTGTAACCTTTTTTAGGTCTTTGTTTGTAAACAATGATTTTCTTTTCTTTATCGTGTTTTACGATAGTACCTTCGGCAGACGCACCTGCAACATAAGGTTGTCCTACTTTAGATTTTTTACCGTTTACAATCATAACGACTTTATCAAAAACTACTTTTGAATCTTTTTCGCCGTCTAATAATTCAACATCAAGGTATCTTCCTTCTTCAACCTGATATTGTTTTCCGCCTGTTTCTACAATTGCGTACATTTTTCTTTTCCTTTCCCGGGTTTCGTTTTTTCAATACAGCTTACGGCTTTGTATGAGGCGCCTTTTAGAGGAATTGACAAATTTCGGCATTTATCTTGTATTCGGCTTTAATCCGGCAATGCTCTCGGGTAAACTACAAAATATTAATTTTGGCTGAGTTTATCCCTCGCACCTGTTTAGCTTGGTAAACTTTTGAAAAATTATCAACGAGTTACCGCATACTAATACATCAATTATTATCACCTGCTCAAAAGCACTTGTCAAGCACTATTAACATTTATTAACTTTCTGTTTCAGCAGGTTTGTTTGGGGTAAAATTGTATAAGTAAGGGAGATTAAAGTTTAGAGATGAGATTTACTGTTGAGGAATTAAAAAAAGCGACAAATGCCGAAATTACCGGCGAGACCGAAGGTAATTTTGAAATATCAACAGATACCAGGACAATTAAAAATGGTGATTTATATTTGCCGCTGAAAGGTGCAAATTTTGACGGTGAAAACTTTTGCGATAAAGCAATTGAAGCCGGTGCTGTAGGTTGTTTTTATACTAAAGATGATTGTCATGCAAGTTTTAAACTTAAAGTTGCTGATACATTGACGGCTTATCTTGAAATTGCAAATTATGCGCGCAAAAAGTTTAATCCGGTAGTTGTCGGAATAACGGGAAGTTCCGGAAAGACAACAACAAAAGAACTTGTTTATTCAGTTTTGTCAGAAAAGTTTAAGACTCATAAGACTTATTCTAACCATAATAACGAAATCGGCTTTTGCCAGACAGTTCTTTCAATGCCTGAGGATACGGAAGTTTTAATCGTTGAGATGGGAATGCGCGGAAAAGGCGAAATTGAACTTATTACAAAATATGCAGAACCTGATTATGCAATTATAACAAATGTTGGTTCTGCCCACATAGGACGTCTGGGAAGTCTTGATAATATCGCAAAAGCTAAATGTGAAATTATAAAATATTTAAAAAATACTCTTATCGCAAATGACAACGAACGAATTAAAAAGTTTGCTGATTTTGGTGGTAAAAAGATATTTTATTCGTTAAACGATGTTGAAATTATAGAAAAACGGAGCGGGTATTCTAAATTCATTTATAAAAATAAGGAATATTTGTTGAATGTAGAAGGTGATTATAATATTGAAAACTCACTGTCTGCAATAGAACTCGGATATAAGCTTGGGCTGTCTTATGATGAAATCAGACAAGGGTTAGAAAAATATAGACCTATTGAAAAAAGATGGGAAATTCAAGAAGTTGACGGATATAAAATTATAAACGACAGCTATAATGCAAATCCGGAATCAATGAAGGCATCAGTTTCAACATTTATAGAACTTTACCCGAACCCTGTTGTAATTCTCGGGAATATGGGTGAACTCGGCGAAAATGAAATTGAATTTCATCGTGAGGTTGGCGATTTTATAGGTAAAAAATTCAAGGGAAAACATGTTTTGTTTCTTACAGTCGGCAATCTTGCAAAATATATAGGTGATGAACTTTCTAAATACGGATTTGAGGTTAAGCATTTTGATAACAATATTGAAACATCCCGTTACATTCTTGCTAATTTGCATGCGGGTATTACAATATTCTTAAAGGCCTCAAGGGCAATGAAGTTTGAGGAAATAATAGAAAATTTAAAAAATAAAACGGAGACTGATAATTTATGATTATGTTAGCTGTAGCTTTTTTACTGGGAATGATATTATGTTTGCTTTTTGGTGTGCCGTATATAGATTTTTTACGCAAACATATGATTGGTCAGTATGTAAAAGACTGTGCGCCTGAAGCTCATGCAAAAAAGCAGGGAACCCCGACAACGGGCGGCGTTTTTATTATTGCAGCAGCTATGTTAGGCTCTGTTATAGCCCTTGCTATGGCTCAAAGACTTAATACCGGGGCATTTATAATTCTTTTAACCCTTCTATTTTATACATTTGCCGGGTTTCAGGATGATTATATAAAACTTAAGGGTAAAGGAAATGACGGCTTAACTCCGAGGGGAAAACTTTTAAGGCAGATTGCAATTGCAATGCTCCCTGCATTGTATTTGATGATGTCAAAGACAAATGCCGGTGATGTGTATTTTGGTGAGTATGTATTACATTTAGGTTGGTTTTATCCTGTATTTGCCGTGTTCGTAATAACAGGGGCCTCAAATGCTTATAATTTAACCGACGGATTGGATGGATTGGCAGCTTCAACAGGTATTTTTGCTTTCGTGGCTTGTGCAATAATTTCTTTGTTTTCGGGCTGTCCTGAGGGCGGGATAATTTCAGCCTGTGTTGCGGGTGCTCTTGCAGGATTCTTAAAATATAATAAGCCTAAAGCTGAAGTTTTTATGGGGGATACCGGCTCCCTTGCAATCGGCGGTTTGCTGGGAACAGTTGCAGTGATGGGAAAATTTGAAATTCTGCTTGTTTTAATTGCCGGTATTTTTGTCATGGAAACATTATCGGTGATTATTCAGGTGACAAGTTTTAAAACAACAGGTAAAAGAGTTTTTAAAATGGCTCCGATACATCATCATTTTGAATTATGCAATTGGAGCGAAAAGAAAATTGTGGCCGTATTTGCTGTTTTATCGGCGCTGCTTTCTGCGGCCTCGGTGATTATATATTTTTTATTGTTCTAAGGTAGGGGTGATTTAATTATGCAGTCAATATGTCCGAATTTAAAATTTTTAGATAAAAAAGTTCTTGTATTAGGCTTATCCAAAAGCGGTATTTCTGCTGCTAAATATTTGAATAGTGCCGGAGCGGATGTTTATTTGACGGAAAGCAGAGCTGAAAGGCCCGAGGATAAAGATAAGATTGAAGAATTAAAACAGTTGGGTATTAATGTTGAGACCGGCGGTCATAGCGACGAATTTATAAAAGATTCGTATATTGCGGTTACAAGTCCGGGAATTCCTCCCCATAGTGAGATTATGAACCGTTTGAAAGAGGCTAAAATTAAAGTTATCTCTGAAATAGAGCTTGCGTATTCACAAACGGGCGTTCCTTTTATTGCAATAACCGGAACTAACGGAAAGACAACGACTACGGCTTTGACGGCACATATTTTGTCGTCTGAATTTAAGGCGGAGCCATGCGGAAATTACGGCAAACCTCCGTGCGACCTTTTGGGGGATGATTTAGACTTTTTTGTCTGT
The DNA here is from genome assembly GCA_944326655.1 of Candidatus Gastranaerophilales bacterium. Classification (GTDB taxonomy): domain Bacteria; phylum Cyanobacteriota; class Vampirovibrionia; order Gastranaerophilales; family Gastranaerophilaceae; genus Stercorousia. Next base: position 8,148 of record CALVEX010000144.1, read on the forward strand.
GAGTGCAGCTCATTCCAGCTTGAATACAGTAATTCTTTTGTTCCGCAAATTTCTGTGTGGACAAATTTTACTCCGGATCATATTGACTGGCATCAGGGGTTAGAAAATTATTTTAATGCAAAAGCAAAAATTTTTAAGGAGCCTCAGGCGCCTGCTTTTTCGGTTTTAAATGCAAAGGATGCAAGACTTCTTGAATTTTCAAGGGAATGCGGCGGTACCGTATTTTTGTTTGACGGTGATATAGGCGAAAATTGTTCTTACATAAAAGATGAGGCAATTTATTTTAAGCGTAACGGGAAAGAAGAAAAGATTATAGATCTATCTGATTGTCCGCTGATTGGAAATCATAATTACCAGAATGTAATGTGTGCTGTTATTGCGGCAAAAATTGAAGGTGTTTCAAATGAGAATATACGTTCTTCGATTATGTCTTTCAAGGTTCCGGAGCACAGGCTTGAAAAGTTTGCACAGGACGGAAAAACCGTTTTTTATAATGATTCAAAGGCTACTAATCCGGAAGCAAGTCTTGTCGCAATAAATTCCTTTAATAATTGCGATGTTGTCCTGATAGCCGGCGGACGTGATAAAAATACGGATTTAACGGAATTTTGTGATGCCATAAAAAAACATATAAAAACAGTTGTTTTGATTGGAGAAGCTGCTGACAGGTTTGATGCAAATTTGCGTAACAACGGATTTAATAACATAATAAGGGAAGCCACCATGGAAGATGCAATTGATAAATCAATCGGATTAAACCCGGATGTTGTCTTGCTTTCTCCGGCATGTGCAAGCTTTGATATGTATAGCGGATATGAAGAGAGAGGAAAGGTGTTCAAACAATATGTCTTATCAAAGATCAACTAGAAGAAATCCGAAAGACACAAGAGATAACCATCCTATCCAGAGTGTAATAATATCTTCTCCGGATAAAACGCTTTTAATTGTTGTTGCTTTTCTTGTAATAATAGGTTTTTTGGCTATATTTTCCGCAACTGCTCCAAAATGTCTTGATGAAGGAGGAAATCCGGCACAATTTTTGATAAAACAGGTAATTTGTTTTGTTGTCGGCTTTTTCGGTTTAAAATTTTTTATGAATTATGATTATAAGAAACTTGCTGACTGGAATGTTATAATAATGGCATCGATTTTGATTGCACTGTTTCTTGTAGATTTTACTCCGCTTGGAGTAACTGTTAACGGTGCAAAAAGATGGATGAATATTGCGGGATTTCAGCTCCAGCCTTCCGAATTTGCAAAGCCGGCAGTTGTTCTTCTGCTTGCCGCGGCATTCAGGAAAGATGCAAACCTTTTTGACCAAAATAAATGGGTCTGGGCATTTTTCCCTATAATTGCGATGGCAGGTTTAATTTTTATTCAGCCAAACCTTTCTATGGTAATACTTCTTGGCATGACGACTGTTGTTATGTATATGGCAGCGGGCGGTTCGCTGAAATTATTTTTAAGCTGTGTCGGGGCTATGGTTGCTACTGTCATAATCGGTTTAACAACAATTATCAAACCTTATCAGCTTCAGCGTATTAAAACTTGGAGAAATCCAGATTTGGATCCTCTCGGTGCGGGTTATAACATTATTCAATCCCTTATCGCGTTTGCTTCCGGCGGCTTCAGCGGGGTTGGCTACG
>CALVEX010000145.1 GCA_944326655.1 Candidatus Gastranaerophilales bacterium
ATCATTCAAATCTATTGTGCGCTGAAAATAGTATTTTGCCCCGTCAAGTTTACCCTCTTTAAAGTAGCAAAGCCCTATTGAAAAATACGAATTTGAGTCATTGTTGTCTTTTGACAGAACGCTTTCAAAGCAGTCTACAGCTTTTTCATACATTTTTTTGTCAATGTAAACAAGTCCAAGGTTATAATATGCATCAACTTCTTCGGGGGCAAGCTCGATTGCTTTTAAATATGCCTCCTGAGCTTTATTTAAGTCTTTTAGCTTTTCATATGTAATTCCGAGATTGTAAAAAATTCCGCTGTCGTCAGTAAAAATTTTTGACAGATATAAAAAATGCTGTCTGGCTTCTTCCGGATAACCGCAGTCCAAAAGTAACACCGCAAGTTCACGCCGAGCCTGGAAATTTGTCTGATCATCTTTTAAAATTTTTTGCAATTCTTCAATTTTATCAATTTTTGACATATAAATAGTATAAGTCTTTTGTAAATATATTGCAAAATTGTTAATTGTTTTATAAAATGTTTGAAAAAAGAGGAGAAAGTTTTATGAGATTTTTAATTTTAATATTATCGTTTTTGTTATTTGTGAATACGGCTTTTGCCGGGCCTTTAAGCGGTAACGCCAAAACCAAAAGAATTCCTGCGGGAACAAAATTTTCTTTACAGTTGATGAATCCGATATCTACTATTAACAATGCTGAGGGAACGGAATTTACCGCAATATTAATGAATGATGAGACGGCAGATAATGATGTAATTCTTCCCATGGGATCTCTTGTCAGAGGTACAATACGAAAGGTGGAACCTTCAAAAAGGATGTCTAAAGGTGCGATATTATACCTTGATTTTGACCATGTTGTAACACCAAACGGCAGGCAGCTTCCGTTAACTTTTTCAATTACAGGACGCGCAGATATTACTTATGACGGCGGAATAACCGGCGGCCGCGGATATAAAGAGGCATTAGTAAATAATTGGCATGTTACAAAGGACATTGTATCAACATCAACAGAATGGGGCGGCGATGTTTTTGATGATGTAATTGTTGCAGACCAGATAATGACCGGTCTCGGCGCAATTGGCGGTACTATAGGCGGCGGTGCTTATTATGTTTATGACTTTTTTGCGGATATGATAAGAAAAGGGGATGACGTAAACCTTAGAAAAGGTGAAGTTTTAAACGTAATTCTGGTAGATCCGGTTGATGTACCTGTAATATAGAAAGGAATCTGGTTAATTATGCCCAAAACACTGATTTTTATGCGTACCCATATTATAACTCATGGTGTGATTACGGAATTTTTAAAGTTACAACATTCTACTGATTATGATTGTGTTCTTTTGATAGACAATCACAGAAAAATCATTTCGGGGGGGGGGCTGACTGATGAACCGGTGCAATATTTGAATTTTTTTGATAATAAGGTAAAAAATATTAAATGTTTTTTAGTTGATGAAAAAATATTTTCAGCTTTAAATTTACCTTATTATGCCGATAAAAATAAAAATAAGTCATTTGCGAGTTTAATGTGGTATTGTGCTGACTACGTGTTTTATGCGGTAAAAAAATATTTTCCGGATTATGATTATTACTGGCAGCTGGAATATGATGTGTTTTGTAACGGCTCCTCATATAAACCGTTTTTTGAAAGATATAATCAACAAGTTGATTTAATAACAACAGGTCTTAATAAAGTTGAAGACAATTCTAAGTGGTGCTGGGTTGAAAAAACTGATTGGATTTATGATGATATCCAGCTTTATTCATCCTTTTTTCCTATTGTAAGATTAAGTGCTTCTGCTATTGATTTTCTTTATAAAAGAAGAATTGAAATGTCAGAAATTTTTTCCGGAATATGTAAATCTAAGCAAAACAGGTGGCTTCATTGTGAGTTGTTTGTGCCTACAGAACTCCTAAATAACAATTTTACGTCAGCGAAGTTAAATGAACCGTTAAGATTAACTCCTAATTATGATTTAAACGAGGAAAGAATTTTCGAAAATCCTGATTATAAAATTTATCACCCTGTAAAAGGTAATTATGAACTTTCGTTATCAAATCTTCAATCTAAAATTAAAAGATTTGAAAAACACAAGCTTTCTGTTTTCGGGTATTACCTTGGATTTTATATCGAGAAAAAAGTAAAAAAATATTAAATATAAAATATAAATATTTAGCCCACCTGGTTTCTGCCGTTGTTTTTAGCGCTGTATAAACGTTTATCGGCTGATTCTATTATATCAACGGCGCTTTCTCCATCTGCCGGATATGTAGCTACTCCAAGACTTATTGTTACGCTTGTTTCTTTTCCGCCGGAAAGTTTAAATTTTTTGGATGCAACACGGTCACAAATTTTTTGGGCTGTTGAAGAAGCTTCTTCTTTTGAGGTGTTCGGAAGGATTATGCTCATTTCTTCCCCACCGTATCTGCATACAATATCTGTTGCACGTACGTTGCGTTTGAGTGTCTGGGCAACTTCTCTGAGCACTGCGTCTCCGGATTGGTGCCCGAATGTGTCATTAAATTTCTTAAAGAAATCTATATCAATAATAATAAGTGAAAAGCTTGTGTTATAACGTTTTGATTGCTCAACCTGCATTCTTATTTGTTCCTGGAAATATCTGTGATTATACAGCTCTGTAAGCCCGTCTGTTGTCGCAAGTTTATACTGCAATTCAAAATCCCGTGATTTTATGAGATATTTGATAATATATGCGCAGGTAAATGCAAAAATTGAGAATATCAGCGGATAAATAAGTTCAAGCCACAGGTTGCCGAATTTCAATGCATAATATGAGATTAAAATATATATAAAATAAGTTGAAAGCGACATTAAAGAGGCTGTGAATGCCGAAGCAACACGGCTGACAACAGATGCAATAAGAAGAGCAAGAAGTATGCTTAATGCCAGTGTATATCCTCTGTTAACTTTTCTTATAAAGTTGTTATCAATTAAGTTATTTAGAAATGTTGCCTGAATTTCTACCCCGGGATAAATCTTTCCGGTCGGTACTGTTTTTATATCAAAAAGGCTTGCGGCTGTTGTTCCGAAATATATAATTTTATTTGAAAAATCATAATCAAGCTCTGTTTTTTCACCGTTTACGGCTTTTATTAACTGGTACATCGGGATGTATGTATAAGTCCCTGCAGGTCCGTACCAATTGATTATTGCGCTTCCGTCTTTATCTAAAAAGATTTTTCTGTCCCCGATTTTAAGATTTGAATTTTTATCAATCTCAAATTTATTGGTCGTCTCT
>CALVEX010000146.1 GCA_944326655.1 Candidatus Gastranaerophilales bacterium
CGGAATTGCCAAAATACCAAGCAGGCCGAAAAATCCAAGATGAACAAATTTATTTTTACTGACAGCACTTACTGCCCTGAATAAAAACAAAAATGTTATCATCGTCATAAACAACTGGGTTACAAACCACAAAGGACAAGACAGGTCGAACTGATGCCCGTTTAAAAACGGTGTGATAAAAAAATTCTTGAAACTCTAAGGCACTCCCCAAAATTTTCCGGTAAGCTTTGCTATCAAAGTTGTAACCAGCATATAAAATAAGTTGTACCAGAAATAAGGTATCAAAAGGCTTTTTATTCTTCTCTCAACAAATGTTGCAACATCTGTCAGGTACTTATCCTTAAACAAACAGCCCGATATAAAGAAAAACAAAGCAAGCTGAAAAGAATAAGGAGGGAAAATTCCTAAAAGCGAAAATTCAAGATGGCCTGAAACCACAAGCAAAATTGCAAGCGCCTTTAATACATTCATCTCATTTGAAAAAACTTTATCCATACAAAAAATAATAACATAAATATTTTGAGATATAATAGAACAAAAGGAGAAAAAATCATGACAATTCTGGTTTTAGGCGGAGCAGGCTATATAGGAGCTCATACTGTTTATGAACTTATCGATAACGGTGAAGATGTTGTAATAATTGATAACTTACTAACGGGGCATATTGAGGCAGTACATCCTAAAGCCAGATTTTACAAAGGAGATATAAGAAACCGGGAATTTCTCGATGAAGTTTTCAAAAAAGAAAAAATTGACGCAGTTATACATTTTGCAGCCTGCTCGCTTGTAGGCGAAAGCATGGAAAAACCGCTTAAATATTATGATAATAACTTATGCGGTACTAAAATCTTGTTAGATTCAATGGTTGCAAACGGAATTGATAAAATAGTTTTCTCCTCAACAGCAGCAACTTACGGTGAGCCCGAAAGGATACCTATACTTGAAACAGACAGAACAGAACCTACAAATACATACGGGGAAACAAAACTTTCCATGGAAAAAATGTTTAAATGGGTAGGAAAAGCTCATAATCTCCGCTATGTTTCACTGAGGTATTTCAACGCCTGCGGAGCACATATTTCAGGACAAATCGGAGAAGATCACAATCCTGAAACCCATTTAATTCCCCTGATTTTACAAGTGTCAAACGGAAAAAGAGAATTTATCTCAATATTCGGCGATGACTACGACACAAAAGACGGGACCTGCATAAGAGATTATATCCACGTAACAGATTTAGCGCAGGCACATATTCTTGCCGTTAAATATCTTCAAAACGGCGGTCAAAGTGATATATTCAACCTTGGAAACGGAATTGGATTTACCGTTAAAGAGGTAATAGAAACAGCCAGAAAAGTTACAGGGCATCCAATACCTGCAAAAATTACTCCGCGCAGAGCAGGCGATCCGGCACAATTAATTGCTTCCAGCGACAAAGCAAAACAAATTCTGGGCTGGAAAACTGAACATGCGTCGCTTAACGATATAATATCATCCGCCTGGAGATGGCACAAAAATCATCCAAACGGGTTTGGGAAATAAACAAGGGAGATATCATGATTACAACGGAGATTTTAGACAAAAATTTTAACAACATTTCAATAAGATTTAGTGATAAATGGGCAAGAATTGTGTGTGATGATTACCTTTTTGATTTTTTAAACCACCAAAAAGGAAATTCAGCATTAAAACTTGCAGAGTATATTCTGTCAAAATATGAAGAACTTGCAGGCTGCCCACTAAATATAAGAAAAGATTCATTAACAATAGAAATTCTCTATCATGTGTATATGGATATTCTTTCAAACCTAGTTCTGATGTCAAAACCTGCTATTCCCAAAGAATTATATAAAAAGCTTGAAGTTACTTTTAAAGAAATTAAACGACACATGGATGTAATCGACTGCGGGGAATTATCAGTAGATACAAACAGGCATATTTGGGATGATCTTGAAAAATTTCACAAATATATCTATAAATTCTATACTATTGCTAAAAAAATTGCTATAAAAAAAAAGAAATAAAAAAATAACGTCAAATCATCTTAAAAAGATAAGTCCACAAAGACCGGCAGATGATCGCTTCCAAAATTTTTACCAATATCAAAAGACTGAATTTTTATCTCCGGCGAGATTAAAACATGTTCAAGAGAAATTCTCATAAACGGAAAATGTTTTGCGTTCCAGGTGCCTTTTAAAGTCTTTGCCAAAATTTGTGCATCTTTCAGATTTGAAGATTTTATATACTTTTTGTAGGAAATTGAATACACTGAAGTGTTTAAATCTCCGGCAATTATCAGCGGATGGTTGCTATCAGAAAAAATCTCATTTATTTTTGAAAGCATTTCATTTCTAACCCTGAAATATTCATTACCGGTAGGCGGAAGAGTATGCACGCCATAAATTTTTAAAATATTACCATTTGACTTTATTTCTGCAGTTATAACAGGAACTTCATAATCCGTCCATGTTTCAATCTTAGGCTTTCTAAGAGGAAATTTAGAATACAATGCGATACCAAAGTTATCCAATCTCGGATATTCTAAAAAATAAGGATAGTCTTTTTTTAATTCTTTTATATTTTCAAGCCAAACTTCATCAACTTCCTGTAATATGATAATATCAGGTTTTTGTTCATTTATCATAAGTTTTAATTGATTATATTTATCATTTTTAGTTAATACATTAAAAAGTGCTAGTTTTATTGCATTGTCAGATTTCACAACCTCGGATTTCCCTAAATACACTGTAACATCAGCAAAATTAAAACAAATTAAGATTAAAGATACAAATGAGCATATTAAAAACTTACGGTTTTGAAATGATAAGTAAACAAACAGAAATAAAAAAAAGATATTTATAAGAATATATTGAAATTTAAAATGAGAAAATATGTCAATAGCAATATTTTCTAATGGCAGTAACCCTGCAATGTTGAAAAATATAAAAACTATAAAGAAAAATAATCCTCTCGTTTTCAAATAATTATCAATTTTACTTTTCATAATTTTTAAATGTTATCATTATTAAGTGTATAAATCAAATGTTTCATATCTTTCCCGCGTACATTTTTGACAAATTCACCTGTTACAACAGCCCCGCATTTTTCGGCAACTTTTATTGACTGAATATTTTCGGGACGGATTTCAAATATTACACTTTTTAATTTTAACTTGTTAAAAGCATAATTTATCATTGCCTTTGCGCCTTCCAAAGCATAACCTCTGTGCCAAAGTTTTTCCTTTAGCATATAGCCGATTTCATAATATTCAACACCATCTATAATATCAGGCATAAGCGCAACCTGTCCGACAACTTCATCCAAATATTTATCAACCGCCAAAAAGTAACCTAAACCGTATTTCTTGTAATACTCTCTATTCTTTTTTATCCAGCCAAGAACACCCATATCATCAAAAATATATTCCCAGGCATACATTACATCAGGGTTTTTAAGCATTTCAGCGACATCTGAAAAATCAGATTCAGACATTCTCCTAAAAACAAGTCTTTTACTTTCTGCAAAAATAGTATCCACAAAATTATTATATATAAAAAACAGAGGGGATGGGATTCGAACCCACGGTGGAATTGCTCCCACACAACCTTTCCAAGATTGCACCTTAAACCGCTCGGACACCCCTCTTTAGGTTTTAGTTTATTCGCTCAAATCGTTTT
>CALVEX010000147.1 GCA_944326655.1 Candidatus Gastranaerophilales bacterium
ATAACAACATTATACCAAAAATTAAATTTGTGTAAAGCTCGGTGAATAAATCTCATTATTCAAAAGAATTTTTGCGGTTTTTATAATTTTTACCTGCTCAGGCGAGTTTTTATCGTAATCTACATTGTCTAATTCGCCGAAATTCTCTATCATTTCGGCAAGTGAAATATACAATTTATCAATATCTGATTTGGCGGAACCTGTTTCAAGCATTCTGAAAATCCTCACCAATTCCAAATCTTTGGCATCAATGATTGCCGCATCAAGTCCGGCGCCAAACGCAAGAACGGCAAATACGTGATTAATCAGCGGTCTTATATCTTTCGGACAGCCGTTTGAAATATTTGAAAGTCCGATAACGGTTTTTACCGGAGGGTCGAAGCTTTCCTTAATCATTTTTATCGTGTTTAAAGCCTCTTTTGCCTGCAACTGTTCAACGCCCACAGGTAAAATTAAAGGATCGAAAAATATTTTTTCGCTCTCAATGCCTTTTTCCAGACACTTTTCATAAATTTCAAAAGCTATTTCAAGTCTTCCGTCTGATGTTTTAGGAATTCCCGTTTCTTTATCCAGGGTCAAAGCAATAAGATTACTGTCATATCTAAGTGCTAAATCTGTCATTTTTTCAAGACGTTCTGCATCTTTGCTTGTACTGTTAATAAATGTTTTCCCGCTGAAGGACTTGAGTCCGCGCTCCATTTCATCAGAATTCGTCGTATCAAAAGAAATCCCTGAACCACCCTGCTTCTTTACAAGCCCCGCAAGCCACGGCAAGATATTTTCAAAATTTTTCTTTGCCGGGCCGATATTCAAATCAACATAATCCATATTTTTCTGAATATTTATCAAACCGGAAATAAAATTTTCATCACGTTCAATAAGAGCATTTTGAACGGATTTTGAAATAACATGTATATTTTCACCAATCAAAATCATAGAATGATTTTAGCATAAAAAAAATCAGGGAAAAAATCGTGTGTCGATAAAGTAAACCGAAATTTTGTGTTACGCAGAAAATTACCCGATTGGGCAATTGAAGTTTCTCTATACAACAAGTAATATACAAATGTCGATATTGCATCCAAAATTATTAACAAAAATTTACATCGAATATTTTCAGACAGGGCGTAAATTTTGATTGTTTCAAGTTTTTATGCCACTGGAAAAACTTGTCAAGATATGTTATAATTTATACATGAATTATATATGGGGTCACTAATGGAAATCACAAGGAGTACAGTATGACAGTGTTAGTTTCGAAAACCAAAAAGGAAAAAAGAACAAAATCTAAATTTAATGATGAGTTCGAAAATTATCTGAGAAATCAATGTTTAAAAACAACTTTCAACGGGATTGAATTGGAAACATTCTCCTGGTACAGAAAAGTTCTCGGCTTAATATAGCTTAAAACGGAACAAAGAGGATTTTAAGGATAACAAATTTTACATCCAAAACCGACCGACCGCTTAAATAAAAGGCCGGTTTTTTGGATGTTTTTTGTATGCCCGGCCTTTAGTAAATTTAAGATATTTCGCGGATAAGCTCCTGAGCTTCCTCGCATTCCGGGAATGCATCGACGACCTTGTCAAGTGTTGCCAAAGCAGCATCTTTATCGCCGAGTTTTTCATAACATCTTGCACTGTTGAGCAAAAGGTTGACATTAAGAGGATTTTCCTTCAACATGCTGGAGAATATTGTATTTGCCTGAGAGTAGTCCCCAAGTTCGTAATAGCATAGTGCAAGTAGATTTTCCGCGTCATGAGTTTTTTCAAGTTCGTAAGACTTAATAAGGAACATCTTTGCATCTTCGTACTGACCTTGCAGGTATTTAATTTTGCCGGCTATAAAGTACATAAAACCGTTACCAGTTTCATGGTGCAAAACATATTCAATCTGCTCATAAGCCTTGTCAAAATCTTTCAGGTGAATTTTATTTAATGCTGAAAAGCCCAATGCATCAATATCGTGCGGCTTGATTGCCAGTGCTTTTTGATAATATTCGTCGGCTTTTGCAAAATCTGTTGTTGCATGGAGATAATTTGCGTATTCAAACAGAACGTCAAAATCATCAGGAGCAGCTTTTAATGCCAAATTGAACTCGTCCTGTGCATAATCAAACAGCCTTTTACTTAAATAAAGAACTCCCAAATCCTTATGTGCGGGGGCAAAATCAGGGTTAAGCTCAACAACTTTTTTCAGAATTTTTTCTGCTTTATCAATATCATTTGTCCTGACGCAGATATGTGCAAATTCGTAATAGATTTCAAATGAGACATTTCCCTGAAGGAGAATTTTTTCATAAAGCTCTTTTGCATTTATAAACTGGCCGATTTTCGTATAAATCACCGCAAGTTTCCGTGCCATGGAAACAGATTTCGGATTTAACAGTACAAGATGTGCAAGAATTGCTATTGCATTGGCATAATTCCCGACAGCATCATAGCAGCAGGCAAGATTATATTGAAAATTCGGTTTCTCCGGATGATGTGAAACAAGAATTTTATAATGTCTTATAGCCTCTTCCATTTGGTTAGATTTAACCTCTGAAAGAGCCAGCGCTATAAGATAGTTGTCCTGAGGTTCAAGCATATAAGCTTTTTTGAAAAATTCACATGCCTCTTTATGTTTGTTTTGAAGCTGCAAGATAGACGCCATATTAAAATAGGTTATGGAATTTTCAGGATCGTATTCACTGGCCTTCAAAAAGTTTTCATAAGCTTTGTCAAGATTGCCTATTGTAACATAACATGTTCCGAGATTGTTATACAACTGCGAATGTTCAGGATTAAGCCCTATTGCCTTTTCCAGAAATTCAACGGCTTCATCGAATTTTTTCAAAGCCATACAGGCAGTTCCGGCAATGTAGTAAACAGTGTAATCATCGGTTACATAATCAAGAGCTTTTTTTACCGTATCTACGGCTTTTTGCGGTTCTTTGTTTTTAACATATACAACAGCTAAATTCTTGTAAGCATCAACATAACTGCTTCTCATTCTCAAAACTTCTTCATAGGCAGCTATTGCATGGAGATAGTCATCCCTGTTGTCATAACAGTTAGCCAGATAAAACCAGCTTGAGGCGTCATCTTTATATTTTACAACTGTTTCAAAAACTCTCTGCCCTTCTTTAAATTCTCCGAGATTGATATGACATAAGCCCAGAAGTTTTAATGCTTCCACATTTTTTTCATCACTCTTTATAATTTCTGCCAGTTCTTTTTTAGCCTCTTCAAACTTCTTTTCATTAATAAGTTCGTTTATTTTGTCTAAATTTTCCATACTTAAATTATACACCAAACAAAACGGTATTTATATCGCAGTTTACACTAAATGTATTCAAAACACGGGCATACTGTCATTCCGAACGTCGGATTGACCTCCGTGTTTTGGAATCTCAATATTATTTAGACCCTGAAACAAGTTCAGAGCCTGCCCTGAATTCATTTCAGGGGTGACGCTTTTTTACAATATTTAGTGTAAACTGCGATATAAGTCCCAACAAAACTTACTTTACAGATTTTGAAGGTACGTGGTATAATGTTATATCAACGCCTTACAAAATTCATTACATTTTTGTCCGGAAAGGAACAAAAATGGGAAAATCCTCAAAATATCCGTCATACTCAGGCGGAACCATTTCTATAAACGGTGAGAACAAAGCTACAACCACCCAACAGGGAAATAATATTGTTTCAAATTACAATATGTCAGATGCAGAAAAAAACATTTATAATTATGCACAAAATTCTCTCGCAAGTTCTTTACCGTCTGTTAATGTTTTTGATGAAAACACTCAAAAAAATCTTCAGTCACAGCTTGATGCCTACACTCTTAACGGGCAGAAGCTTATAAATAACATCTACACACCGATGATAGATGATTTAAAAACAGATATTGCTTCCCGTTTCGGTAACTTTGATAATTCTATCTTTATGGATAATCTGAACTCTATAGAATCTAATCGTGCGGAATCTATAAACAATCTTGCACAGGATGTGCTTGCAAAACGTGATGAACTTGTAAACAATGAGCTTTCCCAAAGATATACATATCTCGGATTTTTACAGGATTTACAGAATAATATAAATTCTAATATTCTGAACTATATCTCCGGCTCCCAGCAAAACAGTTCGTCAGGAAACAGCTATAATGCACAGGCATATGCGGCAAATAATTCTTCAAGCAGTCCGTTAAGCAATTATGCAAATCTGGCCTCCGGCGTCCTTAGTACAATGGGGCCTTATGGTATGGCTGCATCGGCCGCCTTGCAGATTGCAAAAAATTATGTATAAAGATAATATTTCAGCGGGCTTTTTTAAAAAGTCCGCTTTTATTTTTAATATTACAAATTATTTTTTTTAAATTTTTTTCCATTCATTTTAAATATCTATTAACGTAAAATCTTCCCCAAGCTCATCTTCAATCATTTTAAATAACTCGGATAATTTACACCCAAAACCTGATGCTACTTTTGTTAATGTAACTATTCCCCATTCAGCCTCACCACGTTCTAATCTTGAAAGTGTAGAGCGTGGAATGTCATTTTCGTATGCAAATATACATAGACTCTTGCCTGTGAGTTTTTTTCTTATAC
>CALVEX010000148.1 GCA_944326655.1 Candidatus Gastranaerophilales bacterium
ACCCCTGAAATAAATTCAGGGCAGGCTCTGAACTGGTTTCAGGGTCTGATAATGATGAGATTCCGAAACAAGTTCGGAATGACATTATGACTATGTTTTCGAGAATTTCCGGAGTAAACTGCGATATAAGTCATTCATGCTTTGTCATGACTTTGTATTTTGTAGTATAATATGGCAGGGAGAAATTCATGAAGGAGTTCCTTAAAAATCAAAAAATAACTTATAATCTGATGTCTTTTACCGGCTACAAGGCATTGGTTCTGTTCTCTCTGCTGGCGGAAGGCCCGAAATCATATGAAGAAATATGCAAATACTTTTTGAATCATCCATATTTAAGAGAGTCTATTTCAATTGACACATTAAGAGTTTATATCAACTCCTTAAAAAGAATTGGCTGTGAAGTAAAAAGAGTCAGAGGAGAAGACAAAGTATCAAGATACGTTATTCTGGTTCATCCTTTTGAATTAAAATTAACGCCCGAACAAATTCAAAGCATATCAAAAGTTTACAAAAGCATTGTTAAAAAGATGGACGTAAAAGAACTGCTTGCAATGGATAATTTCTTTGAAAAAATCGGCAGCTATATAAAGGATGATAAATTTATCGAGGATATGAAAAAAATATCCCTGCTCCACGATATTAATAAAAATATATTGCAGGACTTGCTGGATTGCTGTGACAAAAAGGAACAAATTGTAATCAATTATAACTCTCCGAACTCCGGTAAAAAAGATATTGAAATAATTGCCGACAAGATAGAAATTTCAAACGGCAAAATCTACCTTTACGGTATCGGTTTTGAATATATGCAGTACGGCAGTTTTCTTTTAAACAGAATTAATCAGATTAAAGAAATAAAACTTGAAAAAACAATTCCGTATAATCTCCACGAAATCCGGGTAATATATGAATTACATTGCCCGCCTGAAAAAGTCATTCTTCAGGATAACGAAAAAATAATTGACAGTGACAAAAATAAAACAATTATTGAGGTTGTTACATCAAACGAATTCTTGTTAAAACAAAGACTTCTTGAATACGGGCCTATTTGCAAAATTATCCACCCGGATGAATTTAAAAATAAATTTGTAGAACTCTTAAAAGATATGAAAGCGGGGTATTATTGTGACTAAAAAATTAACGGAAAAATACAATGATGCCTGTATTAAGCTTTTTGAATTTATAAAAATGCTTTATCAGGGAGATGTCGAATTTAAAAAAGTTATTAATCATTTCTCTGACGGAGAATACAACGGGAAATCAAATACTCACGTTACTTTAAATAAATACCTTAACGCAATGAAAATATTCGGAATTAAGGTAAAAAAAGTTAACCATAAATATAGGATGTTCAGTTCGCTTTACAAAATAAAATTTGACCTTGATGACTTAAAAAGCATTAAACTATTAAAAGAATCAACAGATATTTTACCCGAGGGAAAAAACAAAAAAAATTTTGAAGACTTTATACACTCACTGGAAATACGATTTGACGAAGCTGCTCAAAGCATAGCACAGGTTGAAAACAGCACGCAAAATTTGGATTTGGAATTTTCCCAATCCGAGATAACAGACCAGCTGAAATATTGCGCGAAATTATGCCAGGATAAACAAAAACTTGAAATAATTTTTACTGACGAAAAGGGGCAGGAAATAAACCTGCTTTGCTCTCCTGTTGAACAAATTTATGAAAAAAGAAAACTTTGTTTGAAAGTTTTAGGCAACAACGGAACAAGAGTATATGATATTCCGACGGAGTCTATTAAATCCATAAAACAGCTTCCCATATCGTCTTCATCTCAGGCCATACCCACAACTGTTGTTTACAAAATAAAAAGCAGACTGGCAAAAAATTACAAAATGCGTGATTGGGAACGGCTTGAAAAAATAGAATATGACGGAAGTAAAATTATTATTAATAAAAATGAAGACCTTAATCTTTTAATAGAACGGTTAATGCGTTATGGCGCACAATGTACCATAATATCTCCTAAATTTTTAAAAGAAGAGATGATAGACCGGATTAACAAAACTCTTGAAAATTATCAATAAATATTCTTTAACATTCAAACATTTTAAAATTTAACTGTGATAAAATTTTAATTATGGATAGGGATACTCAATTTGTACCGCTTCACCTGCATAGTGAATTTTCACTGCTTGACGGTGCTATAAAGCTTAAAGACCTTTGCAACTTTGCAAAGGAAAATAACATGCCGGCAGTTGCAATAACCGACCACGGTGTTATGTACGGCGCTCTGGATTTATATTTAGAAGCTAAAGAAGCTGGGATTAAACCAATTATCGGCTGTGAATTCTATGTTCATAACGGCGATATATCAGAACGCGATCCGAATAACAATCCAAGATATCACCTTATACTTCTTGCTAAAAATAACGAAGGCTACATGAACCTTGTAAAACTTGCATCAGACGCTGCATGCAAAGGCTTTTATATGAAGCCGAGGATAAATTTTGAACTGCTTAAAGAGCATCACGAAGGAATTATATGCTGCTCTGCATGCTTAGGCGGAGAAGTTTTGCAAAATCTTTTAAAAGGTGACTACGAAGAAGCTAAAGCAGTTGCTAAAAGATACAAAGATTTGTTTGGCGATGACTATTATATTGAACTTCAAGATCACGGTCTGGAAGAGCAAAAAAGAACAAATCCTGATTTGATAAAAATTGCAAAAGAACTCGGCATTAAAATGATTATTACCAACGACTCTCATTATTTGAGAAAGGAAGATGCCGACTGGCATGACACACTTCTTTGCATGCAAACCCAGTCAATGAAAGATGAAGAAAACCGCTTTCATTTTCCGAACAATGAGTTTTATGTTAAAACGGTTTCTGAGATGCGTGATGCATTTAAGTGGATGGATTCCGAAACATTTAATGAGTGCATAAAAAATACCGTAGATATAGCAGAACAGTGCCATGTAACAATTAAATGGGAAGCACCGCTGCCGGATTTTCCGGTTCCTCCTAACCACACAACTGATTCTTATCTTGAAGAACTTGTACAACAGGGATTAAAAAGAAAATACGGAGAAGAAAATATTACACCCGAACTAAAAGAGCGTGTTCAATATGAATTAAGTATTATTGAAAAAATGGGATTTTCTGCGTACTTTTTAATAACATGGGATTTTATACATTACGCGAAAACCCATGATATTCCTGTAGGGCCGGGCAGAGGCTCCGCCGCCGGTTCTGTCGTTGCGTATGCTCTTGATATAACAGATCTTGACCCTATCCGCCATCATCTGTTGTTCGAAAGATTTTTGAACCCTGAACGTTTCAGCATGCCTGATATTGATACGGACTTTTGTATTGAAAAACGCGGGGAAGTAATTGACTACGTTGTAAAAAAATA
>CALVEX010000149.1 GCA_944326655.1 Candidatus Gastranaerophilales bacterium
CAAAAGATTTGTTCCCGTAAGCTCTACAAAAAGCTACACAGGACATACCTTAGGTGCCTGCGGAGCAATCGAAGCAATTTTAGCAATAGAAATGATGAACAGAGGCTGGTTCCACCCGACCCTGAATGCGGTAAACTGGATTATATTCAAGGACAGGGCAGAGAAATAAAAACAGATTACGTGATGTCAAACAACTTTGCCTTCGGCGGAATAAATACATCGCTGATTTTCAAAAGAATTTAATAAATTCTCTATTTAGATCATTATTGCCATCATCTCTAAATTATTATCATATGTGCGTTTGTCTGCCATTAGCATTTTTAAATACGGTATCAAATCTCTGTCTTCATCGTCCAGATTTCCCGTCAATTTATAATCTTTTAGTTTTAATTCAATAGGTTTGCCGTTAATTGTTCCGGTAAGTTTGACATTATTAGTAAAAGCTCCGGTATCCAATTTTAAATCAACTTCTTTGTTTATAATTCTACCTTTTATTGTTCTTTTACCCAGCCCGAGAAAACCGTTTTTTACATCAATATCCATCTCATCAAGGACTCTTTCGGAATTATTTTTTGAACCTGAAAAAGAAACTGTATCATTATCCGGAATTCTTTCAAGAGTATTTTGATAATTCATATACTTTGTTTGTTCAGCCTGATTGTTAACCGCATTGTTAGAATACAAATTAGAAATTCCCGAAGAATAGTTGTTCACACTTTCCATAAAATATAACCTTCAATTTTTACTACACATATAAAATAAAAATCTGGCTGTAAGAAAAATTGCTATTAGTGTACCTGATTATTAAGAATTATTTACATATAAAAGACTTTGTATGTAGAGGTTTCTGCTCCGACAAAAGTTTGAATGACGGAGATGGGGTTTATTTAGGAGTACTGGAAGATAGGATGGTAAGAGGGTAGGCTGTTATTTTCCCCCTCTCCTTTTTAAGGAGAGGGTAGGGGTGAGGTTGTTATTTTGAAGGACTGGAAGATAGCAGGGGATTAATTTAACTCTTGCGGCATCACTCTGCCGATAAGTTCTTATCGGCAGCTATAGCTGTAAGTTGGGATTTCTACCCCAACAAAAGTCTTGTCATCTGATATCACCCACCCCTTTAATCCCCTCCCCTCAAGGGAGGGGATTTGTCATCCTGAACTTGTTTCAGGATCTCATAAATAGAGTGCAGATGGCAAGAAATCAGGCTGTTATCGGTGAGCGAAGCTCGCGTGATGCAACGCTTTCCCTTTCCCTATACAGGGCAAGTTTTATTTTCTCCCTCTCCTTCCTACCTTCCGATTCTCTCTTGCACAAAATTCAAAAATCCGTTAAACTCATTTTATGGATGAAATTATTGAAAAACTCAAAGAAATAGGACTTAATGAATACCAGTCAAAAGTTTACGTTGCGCTTTTGAAAAAATTTCCTGCAACAGGTTATGAAGTAAGCAAACTTGCAAATATTCCCCAGTCAAGAACATATGACACCCTGAAAGTTTTGGAAACAATGCATATTGTTATACCTTCAAACACAAAACCGGTAACTTATACCCCCATAAAACCAAAAGAATTAACGAAAAGATATAAAAGAAAGCTGGATTCAACTATTAATTTTCTTGAAAAAAAACTGCCCGATTTGAAAGAAGACAGCTACACAGAACCTGTCTTAAATATTTCCGGAAGCACAAAAATTTACGACAAATTAACAGAAATAGTAAAAAATGCCCGCGATAATATTTTTGTTGCACTCTGGTCGCATGATTTTAAGTATCTTGAACAGCATCTTTTAGACGCCTATAACAGAGGACTTGATGTAAAAATAGTTAAATATGACAGCTTTATCTGTAATTTCGGAACAGTATTTGAGCATTCCGGAATTTCTATGCTGGATCATTACAGAAACGACAAATTTATATTCCTGACTGCCGACAACAGCGAAGGGGTTTTTGGCATAACAAAATCCGTAAAAAATATTCAGCCAAAAGTAACCTGGACTAAAAACACGGAAATCGTCTTCCTGATTAAAGCTTTCAGTGTTTTCAGCATGTATCTTGTTGATATAGAAAACAACTTCCCGGAACAATTAAGATATTTCTACGGTGCAGGCTTAAAAAAACTGCGTGATAAAATTTTACATTAATTTACTTTTAAATAATTTTTTAAAGATGTATAATTTTTTTGTAAGGAGATTGGGATGTACGGGTATAGTTTTGAATTAATCACAGGTCCTATGAGCTGCGGAAAAACAGAAGAGCTTCTGCGCAGAATAAGACGTTCAATTATTGCAAAAAGAAGAGTTAAAGTAATTTCCCCTGATATTGACACAAGAGCAAACGGCGATTATATTGAATCAAGAAACGGACTCTGGCTGGATGCCATAAAAGTTAAACATTCAATTCAGATTATGAGTGTTGTAAAACCTGAAGATGAAGTTATTGCAATTGATGAACTCCAGTTTTTTGACAGCAACATTGTAAAAGTTATTACAAAACTTATGGAAGAGGGTAAAAAGGTAATAGGCACGGGTCTGGAACTTGACTTTAAAGGCGAGCCTTTCGGAAGCATGCCCGAATTGATGTGTATTGCAACTACCGTTGATAAATTGCATGCAGTCTGCATGAAATGCGGCTGTGAAAATGCAACACGCACCCAAAGGCTTATTGACGGTAAACCTGCCGATAAAAATTCTCCGTTGATTATGATTGGAGGCGACGAAACTTACGAAGCACGCTGTATAAAGTGCTATGAACTTCCCGACGTTGAACTGGAAAAGAAAAAACGCGGATTTAAACTGCTAAATTTTGAAAGAATTTAGGGTATCGAGAAATTCTCTTCACCTCCCTTATCAGGAAATGTCCGCTTTGCAGAGGGCGAAAGGCGGAGCCGTGCCCGTTTATCACAAATCGGGTAAGACGCGCGAGCGAGTAAGACAGGGTAAAATAGGGAAAAATCCCATTTCCCCTCCCCTCAAGGGAGGGAATTTGTCATTCTTCGTCATCCAGAACTAAACCTGTCATTGCCAGCGTGCGTAAGCTACCGTGGCAATCGCAGAATAGTAAATATTCAACGGTAATGCGATTACCACGTCGGGCAAAGCCCTCCTCGTAATGACAATACTTTATTTCCCCCTCTCCTTTTTAAGGAGAGGGGGAGGTTGTTATTTTTGGGGATTGGAAGATAAGGATGCAGGAGAGCAAGCTGGTTACGTCATTCTGAACTTATTCAGAATCTTAAGACTTATCCCTCGCATCTGTTTCTACGCACACAGTGCAAAAAAAAAGCCATTCTTTTTAATGAAGAACGGCTACCAGACTTGGGGAGGAGGTATGAAAAACGATATGTTTTTCATATCTAATAATTTTTTATACGTTCGGGCAAAAACAAAACTTTTATTTTTAATAAAAATCTCATTCAAATGATGTAGAAAAAGGGACTTATATCGCAGTTTACACCAGACATTCTCGGAAACACAGTCATAATGTCATTACGAACGTCGGATTGACCTCCGTGTTTCGGAATCTCTATTTTGTTAGACCCTGCGGAAAACCGGACATT
>CALVEX010000150.1 GCA_944326655.1 Candidatus Gastranaerophilales bacterium
ACTACTTAATTTATAACTCAACTGAATAAAATTTTTTGTCATGATATAATGTTTTATTAAGAAAATTTTACAAAAAATAATAGTATTTATATTTCCTTGTTATAATCTTTTTAGAAAAGGAGAATTAGTAAATGCAGATTATGGAAATGAAATGTGATATAAAAGATATAAACCTTGCAGAGCAAGGGAAAAAACAAATTGAATGGGCGTTTAAAGATATGCCTGTTCTAAAACAAATTCAGGAAAGATTTATTAAAGAACAGCCGTTTAAAGGTTTAAAACTTTCGGCATGTGTTCATGTTACAAAAGAAACGGCAGCACTATGTGTTGTTATGAAATCCGGCGGTGCGGATGCGGTTTTGGTTGCTTCAAATCCCTTATCAACCCAGGATGATGTCGCAGCAGCGCTGGTAAAACATTTTGAAATTCCTACATTTGCCGTTGCAGGTGAAAGTGTTGAGCAGTATAAAGCACATATTCAGGAAGCCTTAAGACACAACCCCGATATAATTATTGATGACGGCTGTGACTTAGTTTCAACTATCCATGAACAATATCCTGAGATGGCCGAAAAAATTATAGGTTCAACCGAAGAGACCACAACAGGAATTATAAGGCTTCAGGCACTGGAAGCTCAGGGGCTTTTAAAATTCCCGGCAGTCGGAGTTAATACAAGTTTGACAAAACACTTATACGATAACCGTTACGGTACAGGGCAAAGTTCAATTGACGGAATTTTAAGAGGTGCAAATATCCTAAAAAAAAAAAAAACCGTTGTTGTATCCGGTTACGGCTGGTGCGGCAGAGGCTGTGCGCTTCGTGCAAAAGCTCTGGGCGCAAATGTTATTGTTTGCGAAGTTGATCCTTTAAAAGCTCTTGAAGCTGCTATGGAAGGTTACAGGGTTATGCCTATTGCCAAAGCTTCAAAAGAAGGTGATATATTCCTTACTGTAACAGGCGATAAGCATGTAGTTGATGTTCAGCATATCTTATCAATGAAAGATGGAGCATTTCTTGCAAACGCCGGTCATTTCGACTGGGAAATTAATGTTGCCGGTATAAAAGAGCATGCCATTGAAATTAACCGAATCAGACCTAATCTGGATGAATATAAACTTGATAACGGTAAATCTGTTTATGTATTTGCGCAGGGCCGCCTTGTAAATCTTGTTGCCGCAGAAGGACATCCGGCAAGTGTTATGGATATGAGCTTTGCAAACCAGGCTTTAGGCATTGAATTTCTTGTTAAAAATAAAGGGAAATTAGATAACAGATTATATACACTTCCTCATGAAGTTGATGTGAAAATTGCCGAATTAAAGTTGAAATCAATGGATATTGAAATTGATACATTAACTCCCGAACAGGAAGAATATCTTCATAGCTGGAAGGTTGATTAATTTGTTAAAATAAATATGAAAGAAGTACCGTTGAGATTAGCTTGACGGTATTTCTTTTACCTAATTGATTTCTTTCCTGCAATAAAAATTTAATTGTTTCCGGGCGGATTTTCAGATTGTTTTGAATGTTTGTTTTAGTTGTATTATCACTGTGTAATTTTTTGTCACCGGTTACAAGAGTGCAGTTTCCGGCGTTATTTTTATGCCGTCTGTATCCCGCAAGAGGTGTGTAAATAATTGCGGAACCGCCTATTAAATTTGCAAAATTAAATAAAAATTTATCAGGACAAATTTTCCACTTATCTGTATTTTTATAGTTTTTTATAAGTTCAACAGAGGCTTTTCTAAACATTGCAGAGCTGTTAGCAGACCAGTACCAGCCGCCGAAACGTTTATGTTTTAATATTTTATAATTGACAGATATATTTAATGCATCACTTGCCGGAACGTCATTTTGAACTTGTTTCAGAATTTCATTTTCTTCGGGCTTGGGAGATGAAATTGAATTTAGCGTATGTATTTCATCATCTTCTCCAATTTCTGCAATTTGACATGATGTGAATGCAACAGATGTCTCGAGATGAACCTTTATATGTGCTGCCGCATATTCCTTTAGTAAAACATCGTCGCTGTCTATAAAGCTTACAAACTGCCCTTTGGCTTCATTAAGTCCTCTTATCATTGCAGCAAGCTGACCTTTGTTTTCCGGCTGCTTGATAAGAGTTATTCTCAAATCCTGGTTGTCGGCAATAAAATCTTCAACAATTTTGCAGGAACTGTCTGTTGAACAGTCATCAACAACTATAATTTCAAAGTTTTTATAGGTTTGCGCTTTTATGCTTTCAAGGGTTTTCAATATATATTTTTCATAGTTATAAGAAGTTACAACAAATGAAACAAGAGGAAGTTTAAGCATTTGCACCGCCGTCTTTTTCTTCTGCAAGCAGTCTTTCCATTTTTTTATTATGCATAACTGAAGAAATAAAAGCTGCCACAATAAAGCCTAACCCTATTCCACCTGTGACAACTTCAGGAATTTCTTTTACAGTTGATACCAGCATCAGGCATGCTAAGGCTCCTATAGCCCAGTGTGCCCCGTGTTCAAGATATAAAAATTGTTTTAAAGTTTTCTTCTCGACCAGCATAATTGTCAAAGATCTTACAAACATTGCTCCGATTGCAAGACCGATTGAAATAATTATAATGTCTTTGCTAAGGGCAAACGCACCCAAAACTCCGTCTAAAGAGAAAGATGCATCAATTAATTCCAGATAAATAAAACTAATTAACCCTGTGCATCCGGCAGCTTCTGTCGTACATTTTGCAAGCCGCATTTCTTCGTGTTTTTCAAGGTAATGTGTAAACCCGTCAATAGCAAGATATGTAATTATACCCGAAATTCCGGCAATCATAACGTGCAGTTTTTGTTCTGCCGGTACAAAATTTTGTGTTGCAAGAAGCATTAAAAGAGAAATAATAACTTCAATACCTTTTATATGGTCAAAATGTGAAAGCCAGCGTTCTATGGGTTTTATCCAGTGAACCTCTTTTTCGTGGTTGAAAAAGTAATTGAGGAATAGCATAATTAAAAACATTCCGCCGAATGTTACTATAGGAGCGTGTGTCTGGTGAAGATAGTATGCATATTTATCGGCATTTGTCAGAGCAATATACGCAACATCAAGCATACTGAGTTTTGCAAATATAGAAACTACAAGTATAGGGAATAAAAATCTCATACCAAATACAGCTATTAAAATCCCCCAGGTTAGAAACCTCATTCTCCATTTGTGGCTCATTTTTTCAAGTTTCATGGCATTAACAACAGCGTTATCAAATGACAAGCTTACCTCCAGAATACCAAGCACCATTGCAATAAATACGCACGTCCAGCCTGTTCCGCCATGCACGTGTTCTCCCCAGAAATAAGCGCCGATCAGACCGGCTATTGTCACTATATATGAACCCAAAAAGTATTCTAACATCTGTAATCTCCTTTATTTATAACTGATTATATATAAAATTGTGAATAAATACAATAGCTTTACATTGCTTGCATTTTAAATAAAATAAGGTTATAATTGATTAAGGAATTTATTAATTTTATGAAAGGGAAGCGAAAATGAAAAAGGTGTTAATTAACCGTAACTTCGGGGGGGGGGCACTCTAGGCTGTGCCGGAGGCTCGTACGGTATCGTCATTCTGAACTTGGTTCAGAATCTAATTAATAGAGGGCCGGAGGTCAGGAAGGCAAGAGGGCAGGCCGGTTACGTCATTCTGCACTTTGTTCTTTCCGTCACCCTGAACTTGTTTGACTGCTTTTGCCAAAATCTATTGATTTTGTGCAAAATGTCCGGTTTTCCGCAGGGTCTCATTAATGGAAGATTGGAAGATAAGAGGGTAAGAAGATATGCTGTTATCGGTGGGCAAAGCCCACAAGATAATTGTCATTGCAAGCGTGTGAAACGACCGTGGCAATCGCAGAGTCGTGAAATATCCTCGGTAATATTTTGCAGCGGTACGCTGCCGAAACGAACTTATTGTCCTAACGTCTTAGCGTCTTCTCGTCTAAAACGGTCCCAACCTCACCCCAGCCCTCTCCTTAATAAGGAGAGGGAGAACAATTCTCCGAAAAGAACTTATCGTTTAAAGAAATCATCCCTCACCCTAGCCCTCTCCCGCAGGGGAAGAGGGAACAATATTAACTCCCTGAAACGAACCTATTCACTTATTGACTTATTAACTTATTCACTTAAGATAAAGGCGGCCTTTACTCTTGCAGAAGTTCTAATCACCCTCGGCATAATCGGCGTGGTAGCCGCGATGACACTGCCTGTAATTATTGCGAAATACCAGCATAAAGCTTTAGAAAGTGCTTTTAAAAAATCATATTCTAATCTTATGCAGGCAATGGTATATGCGGAACCTGAATTGATATCTGATATTACAGGCGGTGGAGTTGTTTCCCATAATTCTGAGTTTTATAATAAATTATGGGAAAGATATAAAATAATTGAAGATTTAACAGCACACAACCAATTTAATATGTCAAACATATATCAAGACGGTCCTAAAACATATAATAAAAAGGCAAAGGCAGATATTGCTTGCCCGCAATTACCTAATTTGGTGGTTGCTGATGGTTCAGCTGTAGGTGGTATGTTCAATTGCGCAGGTAACTGGGTGGTTATTGATACAAATGGGCCATATAAAAAGCCGAATGCTTTAGGGCATGATATTTTTTATTTTGCAGTTGACTCAAAGACAAAGCGATTATTTCCTTTAGGGGCGGATATAGTTACAGGTTACTGGAATTTTAGTAATCAGGAACAGTATTGTTCTGTTGATTCATCAAATGCGCGAAATGGCTACGCCTGTACGGCTTTTGCGCTTGCAAACAAATGCCCTGATGATGAATTAAAAACATACTGGGAATGTCTGCCCTAAAATTTCTCTGAAAGAATTGTGCCTGTTTGAAAAAAAATATTTTCCTGATATACTTAAGTTATGAAAGATATGTTAGACAAAATTCTTCAAATTGAGAAGAAATATAATGAATTAGGCACTACCCTTTCAGATCCGGAAGTTATACATGATTATAAAAAATTCCGTGATCTTTCAAAGCAGCGCAAATCAATGGAAGAAACCGTTAATCTTTATTATGCCTGGAAAAAAGCTGTTGATGCTATTGAAGAAGCTAAACAGATGATGCATGAAGAAAAAGATGAGGAAATGAAAAGTTTTCTAAAAGCGGAAATTGAGGCTAATGAGGCAAAACTTCCCGAATACGAAGAAAAGATGAAGGTTTTACTTCTCCCGCGCGACCCTATGGATGATAAGGATATTATGCTTGAAATCAGAGGCGGAGCAGGCGGAGACGAAGCTAATATTTTTGCAGGCGACCTTGCCAGGATGTATATGAGATATGCGGATAAAAAGGGCTGGCAGACGCAGGTGCTGAGTAAAACAGAATGCGAAGCAGGCGGGGTTTCGGAAATTATTATTTCAATTAAAGGCGATGCAGTATATTCACAATTGAAATATGAGTCAGGTGTCCACAGGGTTCAAAGAGTTCCGGCTACGGAGTCTCAGGGGCGTGTTCATACTTCAACTGCTACGGTTGCTGTTATGCCGGAAGTCGATGATGTGGAAGTTGAACTTAATATGAATGATGTTGAAATTACAACTGCACGTTCAGGCGGTGCAGGCGGTCAAAATGTTAACAAAGTTGAAACTGCCGCAAGAGTTTTTCACAAACCGACGGGAATTATGATTTTCTGTACTGAAGAACGCTCTCAGCTTCAAAATAAAGAGCGTGCCCTCCAAATTCTTAAAGCAAAACTTTATGATATGGAAGTCCAAAAACAAATGCAGGAAAGAACAGACCTGCGCCGTTCCCAGGTTGGTACAGGCGACAGAAGCGAACGTATAAGAACTTATAACTTCCCTCAGGGGCGTTTGACCGACCACCGGATTAATCACAATCTTAACGTAAACACAGTTATTGACGGTGATTTGGATGAATTAATTAATCTGCTTATGGAACACGACCAGAAGCTTAAACTGGAAAAATTAGCAGAGGTAAGTTAGTGTCTGATAGAAAATGCGTTGGCTGCGGAAAAATAAAAAACAGGGATGAATTAATAAAAATAACCAGAGAAAATCAAAGCGGCAGCATTGTTATCAACCATAGCAATAAAATATTTGGCAGATCTGTATATCTCTGCTATAATAATTCTTGTATAGAAGCCGCTTTTAAAAAAAATAAAATCGCAAAAGCCCTGAGAGCTCCTGTACCGGAAGATTTGAAAGGAAAATTAATAAATGAGTTTTGACACAATTAGAATAAATGAATTAGCAAAAGAACTCGGACTTACGAGTAAAGAAGTTATAGAAAAATTCGCACAAATTTCTGTAACGGGCAAAACTCATTCCAGCACGGTAACTCCTGAACAGTTTAAGCGGTTAAAAGAATTTATAGCCTCTGGCTGTGTAAAAGAGACTAAAAAACCTAAAGCTTTGGTTGTAAAAAAAGCAAAAACTTCTGAACCGGAACCTGAAACAAAAGAAGAAGCCAAGG
>CALVEX010000151.1 GCA_944326655.1 Candidatus Gastranaerophilales bacterium
TAGAAATGTTATAGGGGTTGTTATAACTTCATCTCCAGCCCCAATTCCGGCGGTAAGCATTGCAATATGCAAACCTGATGTCGCAGAATTTACTGCAACACAGTATTTTGCACCGGTATAATTACAGATTGCCTGTTCAAATTCCTTAACCTTAGGCCCGCAGGTTAAAAAAGGAGATTTTAATGTCTTTAAAACTGATATGTAATCATCTAAATCAAGATGCTGTTTCCCATACGAATATATTTTCATTTTTTGCCTTTCTGTTTATTACTTTTCAAATATTCTTTTGTTTTTGTACTTGATACATTTTGTGTTCTCGGGAGATATATTACTTCGCAATAAGCTTTGAGGAAGTCAAATTTTCCAACCCAGTCGTCTCCCATAACAAAGATATCTGCCTTATATTGTTTTATATCTTCAATTTTTTGTTCCCAACTGTTTTCCGGAATAACCAGGTCTACGTACCTGCATGCTTCCAAAATCATTTTTCTTTGTTCATATGTATAATATGATTCTTTATTTTTTATTTTATTAAATTCATCAGTGGATAATCCTACAATTAAGTAATCTCCTAAAGCGTGTGCTCTTTTTAATAAATTGACATGCCCGTAATGTAATACATCATATGTGCCGTATGTAATAATTCTTTTCATTTTATATGTTTATCCTAACAAGTCTTTTTTTATGTTGTCTTTTATAAATTCGCCGACATGACCTTTATTTACTTCCAAATATTTTTCTATTACTGCTTTACGTTTTTCGCATTTTTCATCTTTTCCTTGTGAAATTTTTTCAATAAATTTTTCTATTTGTTCCCAATTGAAAGCTATATCTATTGCATCCAGAAGCTCATTACCCATCCGGTTAAAATAGTAACGGAATTTAACTTCATTATTCTGCCGTGAGCACCAGCACATTGGTTTGTTCAAAACCATGTATTCCGCTGTAAATGATAATGAATCCAAAATCATTGCATCTGAAGATTTGAATAAACTAAAATAATCTCCGTTATCCATTATATTTCCGTTTGGCAAATTTTTCCATTCATTAATAAAATTGTCATATTCTTCAAGTGTTATACAGGATTCTACGTTCCAGTCTTTTCTCAGCTTTTTATCAGAAATTAATTTTCTAAGCATAGGATGAGGTTTAAGTACAATTTCAACTTCAGGATGATTTTTTAAATAGTTTAAAAAATTAATATAATATCTTTCAAAGCATCCTTTTGCATATACAGAGTTATATATAGACCAGTGAGGTGCATATATAATTTTTTTTGTATTTTCACCTTTCCAATAGCTGCATGTTTCAGGAGCTGCATATATTTCATCTGTTTTCGGGTGACCGGAGAGGATAACGTTTTCTTTAACAGGATTGGATTTCGCCGCGTTATATGAATTTATATCAGGCACAAATTCTTTCCAGAAATATTTTATCTCATCCGGATTATAATAAAAGTCATACACCCGTTTTTCTTCTCCTTCAACTATCCATGGATATGAAAAGTAACAGAATAATATTTTTTTATAAGCATCTGATAAATCTACATTGAATTTAACATTTTTTAAATCGTATCTGGCTGTAAAAATTACATCCGGCAGATTTTTTTTATCTAAATTTGTGACAACTTCCATATTTTTATTTGTAAAAAATTCAATTAAATTCTGAGTTGCGTTTTTTTCAATACCTTCTCTTTCCCAGGCTGTACATACAAAAACTTTCGGATCAAACAAAGGATCATTTTTCATTGCATTATATATACTTTGATGTGCCCATTGGGCTTTTTCA
Organism: Candidatus Gastranaerophilales bacterium; assembly: GCA_944326655.1. Lineage (GTDB taxonomy): Bacteria > Cyanobacteriota > Vampirovibrionia > Gastranaerophilales > Gastranaerophilaceae > Stercorousia. The sequence continues at coordinate 1,789 of CALVEX010000151.1, forward strand.
TAAGCGATAAAATATACTGTTATTTTCTTTTTTCTTTTTATTTTTTTTGAAATTTTATTTTTTAATTTTTTTATATTTGCCTGATGCGTTTCAGGACTTAATAAAGCATTAAATTTTCTTTTGTAATGTCTTCTTTTTTTACCAAACATTAGCTTCCAGGATAAATAATATCTGATTGTTTTTATTTTTGTTCTTAAATCCATGTTATCTCCTATTATATTAATTGTTATTACCTAAAATCTTATTTCCCCATTTACTCAGATTTAACCGTAAAAATAAGATATTAAGCATTTTCTTGACCCGGCCGTTGCTGTATTCATTTGTAACGGAGAATATTCTTTCAGACAAGGACAATTTTTTTATTCTTATATTTTTAAGTTCAAAGCAGGTTTCAAGGTCAGGGACCCTTTCAAAATATTTTCTGCTGAACTCCGGCAGAATGCCCACATCGTAACAATGGGAAAGAAACCGGTATGGAGTATAATCATTTTGAACAGATTTTTTCATAAAATTGGGCCAAACTGCATATATTACTTCAAAAATATCAAGCCAGGTTTTTTCGTCAGTTTCATTTTGAAAATAACGTGTTAATAGTCTAACCCAGTTTTCATACTGCTTGAATGTGAGGGAATTTTCATCCGAAGCTGAATCTCTGACACTATGCAATCTAAAATATGCAGCCCTTTCATCACTCAAACAAGCAATATTGCCTTTTGAGTTTAAATATACAAAAAAATCCAAATCATCTGCTTTAGCATATTTATCATAAGCTGTTTTATATTCTTTAAATAATTTTGTTTCTGTTATCAAAAAAGGCGTGCCTCCGACGTTTATACCTTTGTATGGATAAGTATTAACCTTAATAATATGTTTTATATAATCAGCCGGACTCGTTGTTATGAGATATTCATTTTCCAGATGATTTGGATTTTTATAAGATTCTGGCAGCTGCTCGGGCAGGGATGTTTCCGAACCTGTAAAAAATGGAGTATAATTGCTTGTAACAGCAGTAAGATTATTTATGTTATTTAAAGCAAACAACATTTTTTCAAAAAATTCCGGATGAATTAAATTGTCATCATGCAGTCTGAGAACATATTTTTTCGCAGCAAGTTCTTTAGACTTGTAATAATTTCCGTCTCTGCCAGTTGTCCTTACATACTCAATGCCGTATCCGGCATATTTTTCAACTACCTGTTTAAGATTTTGTTCGCTGTCATTATCCAAAACAGTTATCTTTGCCGGTAAAACAGTGCTGCGAACAACGGAATCAAGTGTTTCCGCCAACAACCCCGGTCTTTCATGGGCAAGTATAAAGACATCAATGTCATCCATAGTGTATGTCATAATAAATTTTTCCCCGTATTCAACTCGTTAAAGTGATGCAATTAAATCCCGCATTTCATCAACACTTAGCCACCAATCGTTTGTCCCTGAATTGTATTCAAAATTATCCGGAACTTTTTTAGCATCTTTGTAAAAGCCAGAGATATCTTTCCTTTCAATTTGCGGCAAAACAATATAATAATCACCTATATCAATTGTATTTCTTGCATCAGCCTGTGCTATCATCTGTTCATGGAGTTTTTCTCCCGGTCTTATTCCCACTTCGACAAGTTTTGCATTTGGAGAAATTGCTTTTGCCAAATCAGGCATTTTCATAGAAGGGATTTTCTTAACGTATAACTCTCCTCCATGCATGTTTGTTAAAGCTTCAATAACCATATCAACAGCCTGTTCAAGTTTTAACCAAAATCTTGTCATATTCATATCTGTTATTGGGAGTTCTTTAGCCCCGTTTTTTATAAGCTCCTGAAAGAACGGAATTACCGAACCTCTTGAACCTGCGACATTACCATATCTTACTACCGAAAATTTAGTTCCATTAGGCCCTGAATAGGCATTTCCCTGTATAAATAATTTATCCGAACATAGTTTTGTTGCTCCGTATAAATTTACAGGGGCGCAGGCTTTGTCTGTTGAAAGTGCTACAACTCTTTTAACCCCTTTATCAATACAAGCATCAATTAAGTTTTGGGCACCCATAACATTTGTTTTAATTGCTTCAAAAGGGTTATATTCGCAGGCCGGCACCTGCTTAAGAGCAGCAGCATGAACCACAAGATCTATACCTTCAAGTGCTCTGTATAATCTTTCTTTATCACGTACATCCCCAATGAAAAAACGCAATTTATTTTTATGTTCTTTAAATTCAGCCATATTTTGCATGACAAACTGTTTGTATTCATCTCTTGAAAATATAACTATTCTAGATATTTCAGGATGAGATTCAAGAAGTCGTTTAATAAATTTTTTACCGAATGAACCTGTACCGCCTGTTATTAAAATTGATTTTCCGTCTAGCATTTTATATCCTCTCTGTTATTTATCATTAGTTCTTCCATTTCTTTTGCGGATAAAAACGGCGCCATATCCTCCATTTTGGGCCGTTCAAAAGTCCCGTCCGAATTGTATTTTGATGTAACTCTGGGGAAAGCTCTGTTATCCGTTAATTGTAGCACTTCTGTAAAAATTGCGCTATTTTCTTTACAAATTATATCAATTGTATTTGTAATTTCGCCTGTATTTTTACATTTTAAGTATTTGATGCCGAATGCTTCCGCCAATTTCCCAAAATCAGGGAAGCTTAAACTTTCCTCCGTACAGCCTACATTTTTACCGTTAAAGTAATTTTTACATGTTTGGACAATATTACCATATCCGTTGTTTGAAAAAGCTATGATTTTTACCGGAATTTTGTTATGTTTGATTGTTGCAAGTTCCTGAATATTCATCATTAAGCTTCCGTCACCCGATATGAGATAAACCGGTCTTTTGGCCGCAATTGAAACGCCTGTCGCAAGCGGAATATCGTCTCCCATAGAACCGCAGTTTACATTTACGATTACACGCTGGGAAGGTTTTATTGCCGGATAGATTAAAATCCCGCCGTTACTGGAACTGTTTCCAAGTACAAAAATCGCGTTATCTTCTGCATTTTGCGAAAGCTGATGCCAGAGTTCCATTGCATCAACCCTTGAATTTTCCCCCAGTGTTTCAAGTTCGCCGTAAGGCGGAAATCTTTTGTTTAATTTTTGTACATATTCCTTCCAGTCCGGATTTGCATTTATTTTAACCTGTCCGCATAATTCAAAAAATATTTTCAGGTCTGAATGTAAAAATTTATAGATATTGAGGCCCGGTTTTTTAGCCTCATCCGGATTAACATCTACCATTATAATTTTTGCATTCGGTGCAAAATTTTCCTGTGCAAAGCCGGTTTGTTTATATCCGAGAGAGCAGCCCAAAATTAATATTACATCAGAATTTTGGAGAATAAAATTCCCTATTCTTGAGCTTATCATACCGCTTGAACTTCCGAACATTTCATAATTCGGCGGAACAATATCTGCCATGCATGAGGCGTTTACTGCGGGAATGTGTAAGTTTTCATCCAGACATTTTACAAAATCTTTGTGAACTCCGGCCGAACGTATTGCACTTCCTGCGAGAATACTTGGTCTTTTTGAGGCTGTTAAAAGTTCTATAACTTCTTCAAAATCTTTTGTTGAAGGTGTTATATAGCTGATATTTGAATTTATCGGATAAAGGTCTTTTTCTTCTACTTCTGCACTTTGTACATTAAGCGGTATATCCAGCCAAACAGGGCCTCTGCGTCCTTCCATTGCAATATCGTATGCTTTTTGAACTTCCTGCTTTATAGAAAGCGGATCTGTAACCATTTTTGAATATTTGGTCATATTTTTTACGGAATTAACTATATCAAATTCCTGTTCACCCCTGCGTCTGATATTCAGCCCTGATTGTGCAATCGTTGTATCATAACGTACCTGGCCTGATATTATA
>CALVEX010000152.1 GCA_944326655.1 Candidatus Gastranaerophilales bacterium
TTTTGCAGCAATAAACGGCATAATAGGATTTAGAACACCGGTATAAATATCATTTATAAAATGTCCTCCGCTTAGCCAAATTAACGCCTTTTTATTTGAGGGTAAGATACTTTTCATTACTGAAAATTAAACGCCAAATAAAGACAAAAATCAACAGATAAAAAGCTTAATCATTCTTTAAGCGAATTACAACAAACATAAGAATTGCAAAAATTATTATGATAAAAGAAACAATCTGAGCAATTGGTAAACCTTCAATATTTAATACACTGTCAATTCTGCATTGTTCTACAATTATACGAACAATAGAATAAAGAATCAAATATATACAGGCAGATGTTCCGGGCTTTTTTGAAAACTTTTTAAAAAATGAAAGTAGAAAAATAAAAATTAAAAAATCTAATATGCTTTCGTATAAAAAGGCCGGATGAAAGTATTCAAAATTTATAAACTCAACAGGTCTGTGCGAGACGGGAATATATAGTTTCCAAGGCAAATTTGTCGGAGTTCCGAAAGCTTCGGAGTTAAAAAAATTCCCCCAACGTCCTACACTTTGGGCAAGAGCTGTTCCGCATAAAAAAACATCAATTAATTTCAAAAATGACATTTTATATTTTTTTGCGAAAAAATAAAGCGAAATAAGGCCTGCAATAATCATTCCATGGATTGAAAGACCGCCCTGCCTTATATAAAAAATTTCCAAAGGACGTGAAATATAATACTGAAGATTTACCAGACAATAATAAAGTCTTGCGCCGACAATTCCTATTAAAATAATAAAAGGAGAAAACTCAATAATATTTGCAGCCTTAGCACAGTCATAATATTTTTTATAAAGCAGATAAGCAGTATAAACTCCAGTGAATATAGCAAAAGCAAGAATTATACCGTAATAATATACAGGGAAATTAAATATACTGAATGCAATTTCACCCGGAGACTGAAACATAATCTACTCAATTCTTGGAGAATTTTCAGCAATCATACGCTGCAACTCTTTAATTTTGTTTTCCACAAAAGTTCTGTCATCATTTGTGCCTGCTTTATCAAGATACATTCCGTAATCAGACACAGCATTGTTTAACAGGCTAATCAGCATTTTTTGTGCATTTCCCGAAAGTTTCTTATCATCCTTAGCGTCAATATTAACGTCAGAATCAGGTTCTAAAGATTGTTCAACCTTTTCAATAGTATTATCGTCATTAACCTTTACATAGCCTGCAATTATATCTTTGGCGAGATTTTCCTCGCATACCGCAAGCGAGTAGTATGCATCAGGAAAATCAGGATTTAATTTGATTGCATCATTGTAAGATTTTATTGCATTTGGATAATCTTCGGCTTTTGTGTAAGCAACAGCCAGATTGTAGCGTGTTTCAAAAACACTGCCGTCTAAATCAACACTTGACTTCAGGCGTTCAATTGCCGACACATAATCTCCTTTATCCATAAATTCTTTTGCTTTATTATTTAATTCCTGTACTGCAAAATTGTTAATACATGCCGTAGAAATTACAGAAATAAATAAGATACTTGCTAGTAAAAAAGCTTTTTTCATGCTATAATAATCCTCATAAAACCATCCGTATAAAAAATTATAAAATAAGCATTATTATTTGGCAAATTTTATGAAAAAAAGTTACAAAACGGATTGTGAAACGAGGTAATTATGTCTGAAGATAAAGTTATAAAATTAGGGGCAAAGAGAGAGAAAAAGGCAGAAAAAAACGAGCATGAACACAATCATGACGATCTGGTTTACTGCAGCTTCTGCCACAGGCCAAATACACAGGTATTAAAGATGGTACAGGGGCCAGGTGTTAATATATGTTCCGAGTGCGCCATGATTGCAGTGCAATATCTTATTCTAAACGACAGGATGCCGTCTGCGGAAGCACAGCAAATTCTTGATGCTTTTTGGGGGAAAGCCAGATAATGGTTGAAAAATTTGAGTTAAATCCTTTTGAAATAAAAGCAGAAATCTCAAATATACTTTCAAAACTTTCTGATGTAAAAGATTTTGAAACCTATGAAGTTCATTACAGAACTCTTGATATGCAGAGCGATAAAAATATTATCGTTAAACTTTTGTTTAAAGAAATTAACACATCACAAAAAAATCCGGAATTAATTAAATTTCTATTAATTCGCTACTGTCCAAAGGATGAACTAATTGAACGCTTATGGAATATTATCAAAAATAACATGGCCTCAAATAATGCAAAAATATTTGCACTTGACCTTTTAAGGGATATTGACACAGACTGGTCTTACGAAGAATGCGGGCAATATCTTGATAATCCGAATGAGCTTGTTAATTCTGACACTAAAAAAATTCTTGATAATGCGATTATTAATCCCGAGGTACAGATTGATTTTCTGGATTTTTTAAGTTCGCTGCCGGAAAATGACCAAATAATACTTTTACAATCATTATCTGATGATTATTCTAACGATGAGCTTGCTAATATGCTGATTCCCGTATTTTTATCAATGTCAGAGACAAAAACGGGTAAAACTGCACTTGATATTCTCGGCAATTCAAAATCACAGCTTGCTTATCACGCATTGCAGACATCCCTTGATTTTGTTAATGATGATCTTAAGGCAGCTGTTAATAAGAATTTGTCAATACTTAAACTTTCGGGCATAAGAGAAGATAATTCAATTGAATTTTATAAAAACCTATTAAAGGATTCAAAACCCTACAAATTCTGTATTACTTATCCCGACGGGCATGGAAATCAGGCTGTTATAGTATCAAGATTAAAAAAATCCGGAAAAGTTCAGTTTGTTGCAATTGTAATTGACGATTACAAGGGCATACGCGATTGCTTCGGCTTTAATGAAATTTCAAAATTTGAATGCAATGCAATTATTGAGCGTTTTTACAGGGGGCAGAGAGCACTCGCTCTTGCATCGGGGATTTTAAAATCAATATTGCAGAGTGCTGAAAAACTTTCAGGCCAGAAAGTTCCTTATGAATATGTCTGCTGGAAAAATCTTCTGGCAGATATTGAGCCGGAGACTTTAGAGCCGGATTTTACACCGAAGAAACTTTCAACAAAAGAGTTTGAAGAAATATTAAAATACGATTTTACTGATTACTGGTTTTTAAACAGTACATACAGCGATGAGTATGAAGAATTTTTAACAAATCTCGAAAATGTTAACCCGCAGGATTATGACGCATTTATAGACTCAAATCTGGAAAAAGTATTTTTTGATGAAGAATACAAGGTTTGGAAAGAGCGCATTTTACATACGGCAATTTTAAAACATTTTGCGGGAGAAAATAAAGCTGCACAAAATTTATATTCACTGTATAATGATAAAAACCTGGTAAGAGAATTTTTGAAAAATATCTTAAGAAAAAGTATTTATGAATACTGCTTTGCAAAGAATGAAAAAGAAAAAATTAAGGCTATAGAAGAAATGTGGGTAAAATAGATGTATAAAGTTATGGCTCTTGATATTGGAACAAAAAGAATAGGAGTTGCGTTAAGCGATTACCTTCTGATGCTTTCAAACGGCCATTCCTGCATTGAACGGCAGCCGGAAGCTGAAGCCTTGCAACAAATTAACAAAATCGCGGCAGAAAACAACGTAAAAAAAATTGTAGTCGGCATTCCGCTGAATATGGACGGGACGCAAGGCCATCAGGCTGAAGATTGTAAGGAATTTGCCTCTAAAATTTCCGGTTATGAAGTAATTTTTGAGGATGAAAGGCTTACATCAGAAACAGCAGAAGAAAATTTACGCAGAAAAAAAATAGACTTCAGGAAAAACAAAGGACTGGTTGATATTGAAAGTGCTTGTATTATACTGGAACAGTACCTCAACAGAAAATAAAAAAAGAAAGGATAAATTAAATCATGGCAGATGAAGATCAAATTATTGAAACGTTAGACGAAAACGGCAATGTTATAAAGTTTGAATTATACGACATTGTAGAAGTTGATGAACAGGAATATGCTCTTCTTTTACCGGTAGATGATGAAGAAGAAAGCGATGAAGTAGTACTTATGCGTTTAACAAAAGACGGCGAAGACTATCTGTTTGAAACAATTGATGACGATGCTGAATTTGATAAAGTTGCAGCTTACATTGAAAATATGGACGATGAAGACGAGGAATAGATTTTGTTTGAAAAATTTACCGAAAAAGCAATAAATGTAGTAAGCACCTCGCAAAACCTTGCAAAAGAAATGAATGCCGATAGGGTATATCCCGAGCATTTGCTTCTGGCGCTTTTTGACGAGTCAAAAGGAATTTCTTTAAAAATTTTCAAATCCTATGATATTACACATGAAAAATTACAGGATGAAATTAATAAAACAACCGATTACAAGACGCTAAACAGGAAGACTTCAAACCCGCTTCCCTTTGACGTTGAATTTAAAGAAATCCTGAAAAA